>JANPGO010000019.1:0-9289 GCA_031423995.1 Candidatus Altimarinota bacterium
TTATTGAAGTCACCAATATCACTGATAATCTTCGGGAATGTACTGTCGACATTTGTTTCGTCGAGTTCACCCTTGAAGGTGAAGAGGCGGACACCAGTGTTGGTACTGGAAGTAGTGAGATCGAGAGGCGTAAGCATACAAGAAAGGATAGGGATAGAACGGGAGTGATCGAGTATTCGAGAGTCCCAGATTTCCTCTGCAGTATAACAGGTTTTCGAAGTTCATGCAAATTTTCCTTTGCTTTTCGCTATTTTTCTATAGACTTTTTCTCATGAATCATGTGAAACAACAGTGAAAAGTGAGTTTCTGGCAGTCAGAAACCTGGGAGGATATCCTTATGCGTTCCTGACAGGCAATTGCAGTACAATGGATGGAATGCGGAGACACTCATGTTTTGATAGAATTCAGAAATATCTGACTTGGGATGATTTGAGCGTTTTCGACTGGAATCGACATGAGGTATATAAACGAAAAAGATCTCAGGCCATGAAAGTCGATAGCAAAGAAGCATTGAGCGATATTTTGGCAACGAGAATATCTCTGTAATGGGAATAGTCTAATGGAGATGTGGTGATCGAAGCCATATCGTTATTTTCTCGAACCGTATACTCGTATACTCGATCTCACAAAAGATCTTGATGTCATCCTCTCAGAAATGCATGAGAAAGGGCGCTATAATATTCGACTTGCAGAAAAACGATGAGTGAAAGTCGAGTGAGTGGAACCAACTCGTGAAAATATTGATATCTGGATGTGACTCATCGATGAGACGACCGATCGTGATGGATTCGCTCACAATAGTCGAGCCTACTATGAGGCATTTCTCGATCAAGGAAATACTACTCAGCTCACTTTTACTTCTCATGAAGGGAAGGTAATCGCGGCAGGAATTTTCGTCTATTATGATAAAACTGCAATCTACTACTATGGAGCATCGAGCTCAGATCGCGAAGTACGCAAACATATGGCACCATACCTCCTCCAGTGGCATGCCCTACAGGAAGGGAAACGTCGGGGATGCCAGACATATGATTTTCTCGGGGTCGCTGCACCATGAAGTACTAATGATCATCTTGCATGAGTTACGGCATTCAAGGAGAAGTTTGGCTGAGAGATACTCGAACTCGGGCAGAAGCTTCTGATTCCTCTCTCATGGAAGTACTCACTTTTTCTCTGGGTACGCAAACTGAAAAGGATACTATCAAAATAGTGGGGCTTACAGGCATGTTCGAAAAGTTCCTACTATATACGAAACGAACAACATAGAGAATACTCACTTGAATACGGTACTCTTGTTTCGTCATCCTGAGGCACGAAGGATCCAGAAACCCGAAACATGGATTCTTCCTTCGTCAGAATGACAAGAAAGGGAAATTTTGAAATATTCCCTAGAATGCGTGACATGCCATAATAATCTCTTCGCGAATCACTGGTCAGAGATCGATCATTTTTCCTCCATTTTCTATCGGACGAATATCGTCAGGATCATCGAGTGGATCAATATGTGTCTTGAAAGTGCGTTCGAACTCTGAGAGTTCTACAGGATGACGAGAGCCCTCATAGAGAACTTCTGTAGAGAGTGAGTCGAAGATCACCGTGACACCATTATCAAGCGCGATGATGCGGATCTGGAATTCGAGGGGTTTCACGAACTGTAGATCATCATAATATCCATCATAGATTTCTCCTGCAAAGGAGAAGGATTTCGAATCTCAGGAATAGCTCGCGAGAAGATCTCAGACAGGAAGGGAGAACATAGAGAATTTAGGAAAGGGTAGTCTTCATCGAGTCAATGAGGGATTCTTGTCCGATCTTCTGGAGGACCGCTCGTGCCTCATCTTCTGATCCTGTTGCCATGAGTGCAACGGCAAGGTCATTGATAATCATGGTCTCATCAGGAGCAAGTGTATGGGCTCGTCTGAGGAGTGCGAGTCACTTCGGGATATTCGCCTTCATGACGTGTGCCCATCCGAGATTGCGGAGTATTTCTGCATTGTTTGGGAGATTCTGATTCGCTCATTCGAGGATCTCGATCGCACGATCGAATTCGCCCTTCGCAGTCGCTATATAGCCATCGAGGTACATACCCGTTCCACTCTCAGGATGGAGTGTGCGGGCGATCTGGAGGACTTCATCGGCTTTCTCGAGGTTGTTCTCGAAGAGGTAGATATCAGCGAGCTCCTCATAGAGACGATAGTCGTCAGTATGATCCCTCAGTGCTTCGAGCGCGAGATTCCGCGCTTCATCATAGGCATTCTCTTGCTTCAGTGCTTCGATGGATTCGATGATGGATTCGAGGGGAGTGGTTGGATTCATGCAGTGAAGTATAGATTTTTCTCCCTCGAAGGCAAGGGAATTTTGGAAATTGACAATATATATTTTGAGTGAGAAAATATTTGACAAATGAGAGAGAGAGTATATTTCCTTATGAGATATACAATAACCTTCTTCTTATGCACGTAACAAATCCTATAAGTACATCAGATAAGTTTAATGGTTGATGGTGAAATGATGTTCTTGACCCAAGTACATTAAAAATGGATAGATGGTCTCCAACTAGTTATGCGGAAAGTAGTGCATTTATCCCTTCTGAATGTAGACAACTGTCTTTGTGAAATATTCAGCATCGTCTTGCATGGCGTAGTGAAATTATCAATAGCCTAGTCTGAAGTAATGATGATTACCGATATCGACTTTGGTTAGAATTACATTCATTTCCAGCCAATGAAAGATTGCATCCTAAAAATTTAGAAAGTATTTGGAAAGTTGTGGAATGAGATCTAGATGAGAAACTAAGACTCATGCAAGAACATAACTATGATACTATGTCTAATTAATCCTTCTTCCAATACCCCTCCACGAGTTTCTTCATTCCCTTGCCTTCCTCTTCGGCAAGGGATTTTCACTCTTCCTTGAGTGCCAGTTGACCACAGGCAGCATCGATATCATCTCCCATGGTGTGTCGGACGGTTGAAGGAATTCATACCTTATCGAGCGTATCCTGGAATTTCTTGATCATGATCTTCGATGTCGGCTGGAATCCATTGCCCATAATCCCTTCCCCAGGATTATAGGGGATGAAGTTCACATGTGCGAGCTTGCCTTCGAGGAGTTTCGCGAGCTCATGGGCAAATTCTGGACGATCCGTCACTCCGGCGATCATGATATACTCATAGAATATCCGCTTATTCGTCTTCGCGACATAGTGGTCGAGACTCGCCATGAGAACATCGATCGGATAAGTAGTCTCCACGGGCATGATCCGCTTACGAGCCTCGTCGTTTGGTGCGTGGAGTGAGACCGCGAGTGAGACCTGCGGGAAGTCATCCCCGAGGCGGTCAATGCCTGGGACGATCCCACAGGTCGAGATCGTGATACGACGATTCGAGAGGTCGAGCTTTTTCTGGTGACTCGCGATACGGATGGATTCCGCGACATTATCATAGTTCAGCATGGGCTCACCCATGCCCATATAGACGATATTACGGATTTTTTTATCCTCTTTCGCGAGGAGAAGATTTGCTATCATGATCTGATCGATAATCTCAGAGAATTCGAGATTACGAATGAGTCCGAGCTTTCCAGTCGCACAGAAGCTACACGCCATCGGACACCCTGCCTGACAGGAGACGCAGAGGGTATTGCGCCCTGAGAGGTGACGCATGATCACCGCCTCGATCATCTTGTCATCATGGGTCTTGAAGAGGAATTTCGTCGTCTGTCCATCCTCACTCGTCACTTCTGAATGGATACGTATGGAGGTATAAGTACAATTCTCTTTCAGGAGTTGTCGTATCTCTTTCGGAAGAGTCTCGATCGTATCGAACTCAGTGAGCAGATTCTTATAAATCGCATTCTTTATCTGAGCATATCGGAATCGCTTGTGTCCATGAGACTCGAGGAGTGCGATGATTTGTTTTTCATCGTGAATGGAGAACATAAAAAATTTATTTGTTAGGAGTTCTTTATTCCTTGAATATTTCGGTCAAAGAACGAATAACAAATAACAAAGAATTGAGAGAATCTATATTCCGAGAAGAAGCACTGCTGTACCGAATCCGATTACTCATCCGACGAGTGCCTCTGCTTGGGTATGTCCGATGGATTCATTGAGTTCTTCTTCTTTCGGATGATTCATCCGATTGAGGATCTTCGCATGGAGACCAGCCTGATAGCGAACATTCATCGCGTCATAAATAATGATGATCGAGAAGACGAGTGCCATCAAGAACATATCACTCCAGACCCCATTCTTCATACCCATCGAAGTTGCCAGAGAGACAACGAAGGTCGAGTGTGCTGAGGGCATGCCGCCACTTCCGAACATCCGAGCCACGCTGAAATGTCCTTTGAGCGCATGGACAAATCCTTTGACGCAGATAGCGAAGAATAGAGCAAAGAGAGGGACCGCAATCGTATACTGGTAGAAGTATGAATGATAGTCGTGAAAAAACATGAGAAGAAATTATTTAACTTCAATGATTGAATATTCTCGAGTTCCAGATGGGGCGGTCATAGTTGCTGTATCGCCAGGATGCTTTCCGATGAGAGACTTTCCGAGGGGAGACTCATTGGATATCTTGTTCTCGAAAATATTTGCCTCTTGAGCACCGACGATAAAGTAGGTTGCCCGATTCTTATCCCCAACCTCCTCGAGGACAACAGTATTTCCAACATTGATTCCTGAACGTTTTTTCTTCGTTCCTTTCTCATCGTCGATGAGATCGTAGCTTCCTGGCTTGAGCATCTCTTCGAGTTCAGCGATCCGCAGCTCGACCTGAGCTTGTTCATCACGTGCTTCCTGATACTCAGCATTTTCTGAGAGGTCACCATAGGAGATAGCTTCCTTGAGTTTCTCAGCAATCTCAACACGTTTCTCTTCACGGAGAAATCGGAGTTCTTCTTGGAGTTCAGCGAGTCATTCGCGAGTGAGGAGGATTTTCTTGTCGGACATAGGAGAGAGAGGTTAGGATTTAGCAGATAGCAAATAGGGAGAACTGAGAACTATAGATAAGAAATTTTATTTCTTCTTGGTACTGGTAATATTTTTTTCGAGGAGGAGATTTTTGAATATTTGGAATTTGGACTTCGAGACTTCGATGGCAATCGATTGGGACTCAGACTCAGTGACGAGGCGGACGAGGGTATCAGATTTCGGTGGATTCACATAGAAGCTCCGTGTCGGGAATCAACTGGTCTCATTCACTGTATAGACGTCCTTGCCGAGAGCTCTCATATTCTTCAGAAAGCTATCATAGCTCATAGAAGTTGGGATTACCTTGATAGCGAACTTCGCATCCTCATAGGTCGAGTAATGTGTGTTCACATCGAAGGTATAGAGTCAGAAGATGCCATTGTTCTCCGTGAGAGTGAGCGTCAATGTCGGCATCACTTTCGCGAGGAATTTCCCTGAGATGATCACTGCTGCGCTTGGAGTTCCAGTTTCTGTATTGATATTTTGTACGTTTTCTGAACCTGTTTTTTTGGAGATTGCCTCCACTGTCTGTTCGAGTTGTTTGATTTTTTCATCCATTTTGATCTGATACTTGAGGATCTCGACATCGGTTCATTGGACTTGGACTGGTTTCATCGGCGGCCATCATGCATCAGACTTCATGAGATTCCATGAGATCATCCCGATGAAGAGGAGTGCGACGATGGAGAGGAGAATCAGAGCAATTCGCATGGAGACGTTTCTGAGGTTATAGTATCGAGAATTGAGGTGAATAGTTCAGAGGAACGAGACCTGAATCAGTGACTATTTCTTCGACTTGACGCTCCCGAATTCGATCTCGACTGGTGTATCACGACCGAGGAGGTTGATCATCATCTTGATGACTCACTTTCCTGTATTCACTTCGATGATCTTTCCTTCACTGCCTTCGAATGGACCAGTCTTCACGACGACATAGTCCCCGATCTGCATATCCGTCCTATATTCTTCGCTCTTTTCTGTCAGGATACCCTTGAGTTTCTCGAGCTCTTCACCACGGACAGGGACAGGAACCGTTCATGCACCGAGAAATCCCGTAACGTTCGGAGTATTGCGGACGATATACCAGCTCTCATTGGTGACAATCATCTGGACGAGGATATACCCTGGGAAGATATTTTTTTTGCGCTGTACCTTCTTGCCACCTGCGCGGATCGAGACAGAGTCATGAGTTGGGACAAAAACATCGAGGATATACTGTTCGAGTCCGAATGCTTCACGACGCTGCATGAGTGATTGGCGGACATTCTCTTCTGTTCCTGATATGACACGGATGACATACCATTCTCAGAGCTCTTTGGTTCAGAAATCAAACATAAGAAAGGGGTTAGGATTGGGGAGCTTATTTCGTCGTGATCGGAGTCACTTCTATTGTACCGCTTCCAGTCGTCTCAGCTGAGACAATCGGAGTATGCTTATTGGTTCTGCCAGAGAAGCTATTGATGATACTGTTGAGATCTCGTTTCTTCACTTCAGACTCACCAGAAACACTCGTCGCAAGGGTCGTGTGAGGGAATTGATCACGGACAATACTGAGACCTTCTCGCATGACATAACCAAGGACTGCGAGGATGATCGCCATAACGACAATCACACCGACGGTATAGGACATATATTTCTGTGTTTCTTTCTGTGTGGGCCAGACGACGTGCTCGAGCTCCTGTTTTGCTTCGGAGAAAAATTTGAACATAATTGATAAAGTAGAGAATAGTGGAGTATAGGCTTCTAGGAGTGCTTCCCAAAATAACGAGAGAAGTATATAGAAAAGAGTTCTTTCGTCAAAGCATTTTAAAATCCCCGTGAGGGGATGTCAATGATTGGAGTATATGGAAAAATGAGGAAATGCAAGATTATTGCTTAGAACCATCTTCATTTAGGCCTATCAGATGGTTTTGTTCAACCCAAAGTTTCTGCAACAGCTTTTCAAACTGGATTTATAGGAAATCCTACGGCATATTGTCATGTTTTATCTATACCAGGTGTTACTCCTCAATTTTTTCAATCAATCACACCTTTACCATTAGAACCAGTTCATACTCATTTATTTCAGGGGGGAGTTCAAGTATTCCTATTGTCTAGATTCCACTCCATAATTTGATTATTTAAAATTTTTATAAATGGAGCCACTGACGGGGATTGAACCCGTGACCTCGCCCTTACCATGGGCGTGCTCTACCACTGAGCCACAGTGGCTTATATTTCGATAAGCATCCCGATTATAGTATTTTCTCGGAAAATTCAAGCCGGAGTGAGGATGATTTTCTGATCGATAATCTGGATGTCTCCTTTTTCCTCCAGTTCTCTGAGTATATTGGGTGAGAGTCCTCTGGTACTCAGGGAGAATGTCCTGATTCCATAGATGATCTTCTCGAGTCTGTTCGCTTCATCAGAGAGGACTTCATCATCTTCGATCTTCTCAGCATAGTATCCACTAAATGAACTCGCATTTGTCCAACGACGACCATCCAGATAGCTTGTTCCTGAGAGTCCGAAGGCTCGAGTATTCGTATGGTTCCAGTATCCCTGATTGTGCATACTCTCATATCCTAGCTTCGACCAATTCGAGATCTCGTAGTGATGCCACCCGATCGATTCGAAATATGTACAGATAGATTTATATTCCTCTTGCATCTCATTTTCATTGATTGAGTATTTTTTCCACTCTTTTGGATAGTGTCCAGCCTCTAGCATGTAAACACTTGTGTGGGTAATATTCGGGAACAACTCATGAAGTTCTCGGATATTCGCGAGGGTTTCTCAGGGTTTCGAGTAGGGAAGTCCGAGGATGAAATCGATGTTGAGAGAGATTCAGGATACAATTTTGTCATCCTTGGCGATAGCCAAGGATCTGTGTTTTTCAGAAAGAGATTCTCGTTCCGAGAATGACAAAAGTGAGGATTCAATATTTCTGAGTGCTTGTAGTATACTCTCTCGATCACTTCGATGGATTGCCTTCAGTGTTTGATTACCCAGACTTTGTACTCAGAGCGAAATACGATTGACTCAGTGATCAAGCAATCATGCTACATACTCATTTGTGATGTCCTCGGGATTGCATTCGAAGGTTACCTCGCCCCAACCCTCTCCTCAAGGAGAGGGTGTTTGAAAACATTCGAGAATCGATCCTACTTCACCCAGTGTGAGAATCGAAGGGGTTCCTCATCAGAAATAGATTGTATTGATTTCCATCATGGCGAGCGCATCATTGCGATCTGGAGAACAACAAGAATTGTTTTTTTCTTCCTGGATTGCTTCGTACCTCGCAATGACGGGTATAAAATATTCCCGAATTTCCTTCTTCAGATACTCGATATATCTTCGTTTTTTCAGCTCAGTAAAAACCGGTGTCAGTGCGAATTTGCAATATGGACACTTCTGTCTACAAAATGGGATGTGGAGGTAGAAGTTCAAGAAGCTACAATGAATGGTGGGTAGAATATATTTATTTTTTATTTAAGTATCCACACCAGACTTCTTAAAATATTGACAAGTTATTTATTTGATATAATATATTACCATAATAATAATCCCCAAAGCAGTATTACTATTTCATATGAATATTCCAGAATTATTCTGACTCGAAAATACTCGTTGGTGGCTAGATATAGAAGATAAGGTAGTTGTGGAGTGAGGAAGCTGAGAGCAATTAAGTTGCCCACCTCATTATTCCCCTCATAGAATCCCAAATATATGACCTCCTATAGCCGATGAACCATGTCATTTTCATCGTGCATCGTGGCGTATGACACATCATATTCCTTGATGTAGGCTTCTTCTATGTCCGAATTTTGATAGAATGGCTTGAGAGTATTCTAAAGAAACTGGAAGAAGAGTTTGGTGGATTATTTCAAGAAAATAACACATCACACTATTTTTACTTCTGTACAACCTTCTCTACATACTCGAATATCTCATCTTCACTCTGGTTCGCATCGATCGTATAGATCGCATGTCCAGTATCGCGCCAGATATCGAGGAGGGGAAGTGTATCAGAAATAGACCATGCAATACGTTTACGAATCGCTTCTTCAGTATCATCAGATCGGACGACGAGCGTGTTTCCTGTTTTTGGATTGGTATCACCGGTGAATGAGGCAGGAAACGTCTCCTGTGTTACTGGGTCAATACGACGACCGCAGAGACGCTCAACCGCTCTATCTTCAGCAAGTTCGAAGTAGATGACATCGAAATCTCACCATACTTTCTCCATGGCGTCATTTTGGAACTTATCACGGATAGCACCATCGATCAAAATACTTTTATCTTTATTCTTTTCGATGAAATTTTTAGAAAGTT
>JANPGO010000020.1:0-5582 GCA_031423995.1 Candidatus Altimarinota bacterium
GCCACAGATGTCGGCGATCCAAAGAAGGTAAGAGTTGGCACAAGACTCAGTGTTGTAAATGTCAATGGAGTTGATGTACCTGAAGTATTTCCAGCTGCATCATATGCTCGTACCATGACTGTATAGGTTGTTGACGGTGCCAGTCAGATAATCCTTAGACTTGTTCCTCAGGTATTTCCGAGAATTGATCCATTCAAGAAGAGAGTGTATCCGAGTACTCCAACATTATCTGTTGAACTGTTCCAATTCAAAACTGCTCCAGTGATCGATATACTCCCCACAGTGAGTCATTGTGGGGTTGTTGGTGCTGACGTATCTCCACCTCATCACCCACTTCATCCACCTGAAATACTGGCAGAACATGCAAGAGAGGTATTTCCTCAATTACTTCCGAGACATACCCATGTCCATGGACCATTTCCCATCATTCCACTCACGGTCCCACTTCTACAGAGATTCGTTGTTGGAACCGAGACAAATATTCCTCCGTCAGCGAGTCCACATGCTCCATGTATTGGCTGAGGTCCAACATTTACTGTCACACTTCCACTCGCTGTTCCGCCAGAACCACTACATCTGATAGAATACGTCATACTGCCCGTCAATACTGGAGTTGTATAGATTCCTCCTGTTCCTACGACTCCTCTCCAAGAACTCACACATCCAGTCGCAGATGTTGAAAGCCAACTCACGATACTTGTCCCTGAATACGCTACGGTGAGAGGGTTTGCAGAAATCAATACTGTCGGAATAGGAGGCGGTGTATTTCCTCAACCGCCACTCCCTCCTCCTGTCCCACCACCAGTTGATCCACTTCCATTGGTATTTCCTGTATTTGAACTGGAACCAGTATTCGAAGCTGATCCTGTATTTGTAGAAATTGCTGTAGCATCATGAGCGACACTTCCTCCGATGGCAGTACTTGTTTCCTTTGAGACTCACGTATTTTCTATGAGTGTCTGGAGTGAATCAATAAATGAATTTCTAGAATCTCATCATCCATTTCCTCACCCATTCGCAGCGAGTGTATAGAGACTCTCAGCGACTTCGATATATTTCTGCCAAGAATTGATAAGAGTCACCGTCTTGATGGCGATACCTTCATGACTGCTATTTCCACCATCACTTCCTGCACTGTTGAATACAGATGGAAGCTGGAGAAATTCGACGATCGCTCCTGTAAGTTCGAATTCTTGGTGCGTCGAGAGAAAGAGGAGTCATGGAGTACGAAATCCATAGGTATTCACGACGGGAATAGTGGAATATTTTCCTGTTCCAAGTGAAGGACCTTGGTCATTACTCATTCATTCATTAGTGATTCACCAATTATTTTCTGTCCATTTCTGAATATCTATTCACTCCAGAGCATCTGTTGAGTTGAAGAGGAGAGAAGCGATCGTCGCAAGCAGTATGAGTATCAAGTATTTTGAAGATTTTTTCATAGAGAAGTATTTATATTTTTGCAATCTTCCTCACACTATCAGTCTTGGAAATATTTGACAAGTTCTATAAGAATTTGTCTAGAATTATGAATTGACATATGAATTTTTATATCAAAAACCCCATCAAGTAGAATTGACGGGGTTTTTGATGAGATGATTCTGCTGTTACTTCTGTGTTGAATTCTGTACTTCTGGACGTTTCTTTTGAAGGTCACGTTTTGGAGGATTCTTCTTTGTATTATGTTCCATTCCATTCTTCTGTTGAGGAGCTTGTCCATCTTTTTGTGCTGGAACTGGGGTTATCTGGTTCTGATCCTTTAAGGGAAGGTTTACTGTCGTATTTCCATCCTGACGAACAGGAGGAAGAGTGACCTGGATTCCCTTTGACTCGAGAAATGAACGAATGAGCTTCATCAGCTCTTCACGATCAGCAGGGGAGAGCTTTTGGACAGCTTGACCGATACTATCGTGAGGAGGATTTTGATCACTTGGAGGATTCTGATCTCGGACATCATGTGTTCCCGTACCATCACGAGGAGGACGAGGAGGTTCTCCAACTTCGCGAGGAGGACGGATGCCGCCAGAATTATCACCCACAGGAGGCTGCATATCTCTTTTTGTTTCTTGAGTTGCAGGAGGAGTATTGAGAGATGGATTCTGAGTTCCTCATCCATTTTGTTCGAGTTGCTTGTGTGCCTGCATCTTTTTACTAATACAGAGATTCTTGTTGTCACCCGTGAAGGTATCACAGTTGAGCTTCATGATATAGTTGATCTGATCAGATGTTAGAACTGTATTCTGATTGTCTTGCGGTGGAGGGGTATTTGTTGGAGGATTGGTAGGGAGAATATTGGTATTCATTGGCTGTGTCGGAGGAGTTGCAGTCTGTGGATTGACCGGAGTCGTCTGTGAACTTGCCCCATTTTGCTCGAGTTGTTTTCGTGCTTGGAGTTTTTTCTCGATACAGAAGTTCTTGGTATCACCCGTGAAGGTATCACAGTTCTGCTTCGCAATATAGTCGATCTGAGCCTGCGTCAGCGTTCCATCAGTTCACTCTGCATGCACGAGGAATGGGAGACAGAGAAACACGAGAGATCCCGTGAGAAGGAGTTTCTTCATAGAAAACGAGTAAAAATATAAACATCCTCAGAAAGTGAGAATACCCTGGATTGTATATGAAATCATATGATCTCAAAGCTATGTAGCATGTTTTGACTGGACGATTGACGAATAAATTGATAGAAAAATCCTTGCACTTCAGAGAGATTCAGATATTCTAAAAAACATCCTCAGTGGGTGTGCTCTTGATTACCAACCAATACAGTTCTCTATATTTGTAATTCAACCATTGATTCAATCAATACTTACTCTATGCGTTTACAAAAACTTGACGCCCTTCGTGGCATCGCTATAACGGGAATGGTACTTTTTCATGCGAATTATATCCTCATCCATCTCTTCTGAGTCAGCTCGATGAATTTCTCAGAAATTGCTTGGTATTGGATCGGACGAAGTGTCGCAGTGCTCTTCATCTTCCTTGCGGGTGTATCATTCTTTCTCTCGACAGAAGGGAGGCCAATGAAAAAAATATTTCAGAAATCACTCATTCGAATGAGTATTCTCGCAGCCATTGCTCTCTCGATCTCGATCGTGACCTACTCTTACTTCTCTGAGGAACGAATCTCGTGGGGAATTATTCACTTCTTTGCGAGTGCATCGATCGTCGGACTCCTCTTTCTCCGATCATGACGATGGAATATACTCATCGGTATCATAGTCCTCATCCTTGGAAATTTTATACAGCAGATCTCTATCGAGACTTCACTTCTTGTTCCTCTCTGATTCATTCCGAACGGATACTATTCCGCAGATTATTACCCACTCATTCCGTGGTTCGGATACTACCTCATCGGGCATGGAATTGCATTCTATCTGCAAAAATATCGACTCCTTGAATCAGTGTTTTGAGGCAAGGTATTTGCTGGCTCAATTTTCGCATTGCTTGGGAGGCATTCGCTCCTTATCTATGTGATCCATGTGCCGATACTCTATGTATTTTCCCGAATCTTTCTAGGGTAGCTTGGTAGCTCATGTATCGACGACTGTTCCCTCGAAGTAGATGCGCGGATCCTTCACATTCACGAGTTCTGCAAGTTCATAGATATTTCTGTACCCATAGCCATAGAGGTTGATATAGGTCGGGATATTGAGTGCGAGCATGATCGGTTTCTCCTGTGACTGGAACTGTCCGTATGTTTTTGTCGGGACAGAAGACTTCGTAGCGAAATCCACTTGATCATCATCGAAATTGTTATTACAGTAGATGAGGATCCGCGTATTCTTGTCTGGGATGAGCTTCTCGAGGTTTTCCTGTGTGAAGTCTGTGAAGGCGAGATGTTTGGCTCATTTGACATGCTTTCTCTCGAATCGGAAATCGGATCGAGTATCGAATACGATCGTATTTTTCTTCGCGCTCATTCCGAGAAATGTATCGAGATCGACAAGCCGCTTTTCTCGATAGGGTTCAACTTCTAGAACCAGTTTCTTGAAGTCTTCGAAACTGACTTTTGCAGGAGGAAACGGTTTCTTCTGCGAGTAGAGTCCAGCTACGGCAATCATAGAGAAGAGCGTGAGAGCAAGAGAAATACGTGCCATTCGACCAAAGATGAGAAAAGGTTTTTTCATAAGGAGAAACATTATGAATAAAAAACTAGAGAGTCGTAACGATCTTCTCGAGGCGTTCGAAGAGTTGTTCATTGGCGGGGATGGCATAGATCGCCACGCCGTCTCGTGTCTTCTGATCGTCGAAGATCATCGTATAGTTCAGCTGTGTACGTCCTCAGTCGAGTGGATCGAAGGTGATGACGAGTTCGAAGTGTGGAGTGAAGGTATGTTCGAGTGTGATGAGTTCGAATTTTTTCAACTCCTCGAATCTATTCTCATTCGGGAAATTCCGTCCATCAGAGGAGTGCATCGTGAGCTTCCACTTGCCACCCGCACGGAATTCGAAGGTCTCGAATGTGCTCGTGAACCCATCGGGTCACCACCACTTCTTCAGTATCATAGGATTCTCGAATGCTTGCCAGAGTCGCTCTGGAGTCGTATCGAAGACATGTGTCGAGAGGATGTGGAGGAGGTTGTGTGAGTTGGACATGAGGAAAAGAAGGGTAAGCGAATACTCATTATGGTCATTCTTCTTCCGAATACAAGTCTTTCTCGGGTATTGTGACGTTCCAGTCATTGCGAACGAAGCGTGGCAATCCAGAGTTCTTGTTTGTTTCTGTTATTGCGAGGAGTGAAGTGATGTGACAATCTGGAACATTAGATCATTTGTTGTTTGTGATCTTGGGCGTTCCTATACTCATCACACTCCTTTGCAGCATTCATGGTCGTGACGATCGTACTCCTCAACGAAAGACTCTCGACTCATATGGGTTCCTGTGGGGAAGGGGTGCAGGAGGAGAGGAGGAGTAGAGTGAGGATGAAAGGGAAGTATTTCATAGTTTTTTGGTTTCCGTCATTGCGAGGAACGAAGCAATCCATGGTTCCATTGTTTTCCAAGATTCCGTAGTTTCCGTCATTGCGAGCTTGCGAAGCAATCCAGTCATTAAATCAGTTCCTTTATTTGCTCTGTGAGATCTTCCCATTCAGGGTTCAATTTTTCGATAAGTTCAAGTTTTTGTTTTCTGTTTCATCATTTGAGTTGTTTTTCTCTTGCTATCGCAATACTGATATCCTCAAAAAACTCATAATAGACGCAGGTTTTACAATTATATTTCTTCGAAAATCATTCAATTATCCCACTTTTATGTTCCTCGATTCTTCGAAGGAGATTATTCGTCACTCCAGTGTAGAGTGTTCCATTTCTCTCACTTGCCATGATGTAGATATATCAGGGTTTCATAATCGAATATAAGTAGTAGTTGGATTACCTCACCCATCACAATGACGATTAAGATTTTCAGTTTAATACAATTTCAATTTCATTTTTACATTCTTCCTAAAATCCCCCCAAAATTTTCCATTTCTCCCTAGAACCCGAGGCTTAACTGTGCAGAAAGTTGAGGTTTCTGAGTTACTTTCTCGAGATTCCAGTAGATTTTCCTCACTTTTTTCATATAGTCTCCTATGAAGCAGATG
>JANPGO010000021.1:0-4826 GCA_031423995.1 Candidatus Altimarinota bacterium
CACCATTTCCATATGTGGTTGCTCCGATTCGCATGGCTACCCAGAGTCCAGGAAGACCACATCCCGTTGCTGCTGGATCTCCAACATAAATCTGTTGCAGTCCATTGTAGTAGATCTGTGCTTGAGCACAGTCACCGATGAGGATTTTGAGGTCATTCGATCCTGCTGTACCTCCGGTTGGATTCATCGTGAAGAGGGATGCCCCACAAGTATAGAAAGTAATTTTTCCATGCTTGACGATCGCATGCGATCCAGGGATCGTTGCAACTCCATCAACACAGTTCGTATTTGGATCAGTCGAGAGTCCTCCAGTATGGAAGCCCGTATCTCCTGCATGTTCCGTGAGGAGATCCATGTCGATTCATTCACCAGCATGTGGAGTGGTGATCGTGATCGCTACTGGTTGGGAAAAGATAAGGTGTGAACCAGAGAGTCCAAACTCGAATCCTTCTACTGATGCTTCTCAGAGTCCTTTTTTCTTCGTTCCACGATTCCTCATTTTCTTTTCATAGAGAGTCTTTGCTTGGAGTGTTTTCGATGGATCGATCGGAAGAATATCGATGAGACTCGGATCAATCATATCACCACTTGCCGTCCTGATAGTCGTTCCTGTCGCAATTTCTATCTTCACTTTTCCAGCAACCGTGGGAACATTCTTTGTTTCTCGGGTTGTTTTATCGACTCGAATTTCACGAGATTTCTCCTGTCTGAATACAAAATGATCATCTATTTTTTGCACAGGAATTGGAGAGAGAATTCATCCTGAAAGGGTATCTATTTTTCCGAGAGCGAGGAATTCCTCGATCAGATTTACCTCTGAAGGTAGACTATTTGTTTGCGGTACAAAAGTATTCACGGGGATAAGTGTTGGTGTGAGACTTGGTGTCAGCATGAGTGAGGACACAAGTCCACCAGATTTTTCATAGTTCATCTTCTCTCCAAGAAGTACAATAGTTGAGGGATCGAGCTCTTTGGAGTACGAAGCATGAGTATGGTTTTCTTGAGTTGCATCGATATTTTCGAGAATATGCGTTCGAATCACTTCTGTATCTGCAGCATGTTCACTACTCGGCAGTTCATCAAGTGAATGGAATACAACAATTTCCTCTTCCGCTTGGGTCGGAGTGACGAAAGTCGTTGAGAGGATAAGAGCGATACAAAGGATGGAGAGAAATCGGTTGAGCATAGTGTGAACTCTCTCATGCTACCATGTATTCTTCCTTCCATCAAAAAATACCCTTCATTTTGGAAAGATATTTCATTGACGAAAAATCCTGAGCATTCTCACTATAGGTGTACTGTGTTTTTCCAGGATTCTTCTATAATTCTGATACAATTTGGAACAAGATCGGTCGTGATTCGCTTCACATATCCAGGCAGTCTCGAATTCTCAGTGATATAGACCAAGAAACCATAACATTCTCCTCGTGAAGAAAGTCCGAAAATATGCGCATGGGCTTCGCCCAGAAATACCGTTTCATGGATATATTTTTCCCCGATGAATTTCTTCATATTTACTTTCTCATTCACTGGAATGACCCCAAGGTTTGATCGGTACCTGAGAGAATAGACATCATGGAGAATCTCATGACGTTCAATCCAGAAAATTTCTGGAACAGAAAAAGTCTTCTTGAGTGTTTCGAGCATTTTCGGAATACTTTTGTATGTATCGGATTCAATCACATCAGACAGGGTATAGTTGATTGTTCGTTCTATATTCGCTTCCCGGACACGATCATTCGTGGTTGCCAGACATGCACGCATGAGCATCTCACGAAAATGAGGATAGAGTGAGGTCATATGTGATATGTTGCGTTCATCGAGAATAAATGCTGATCCTCGAGATTCTGCAATGATTTTTATCGGTTTTTTGAATGATCCGAAAAATACTCACTCACCGAGAGTGCTGGGAGCATCGATCTCACCTACTTCATGGAGCGTTCCAAAGGGACTCTCTGACCAAGCGGTATACCACCCACTCGAAAAGAGATAGAGAATATGACTCGATTCATGGTCGAGCACGATATCTCCAGGCTTGTAGTCTTTTTTTTCGATGTTATACGCTTCACAGAGTGTCAGAAGTGAATTGTAGAGGGATTTTTGTAGCATATTCAATAATTAGAAAGTATCATCGAGCATTCTCATTCTTTCATGATCACGAATAAATTGTTCGATGATGTCTTTTGAGATATTTCCACTTTTGTAGTGTTCGATGATGGCATCATCCATGAGAATCATCCCATCTTGTTTTGATATTTCGAGGATGGAATACATATGCTGTGTTTCTCAGCGGATGATGAGATTTCTGATTGAGTCATTATTGAGCAGTATTTCTCGTGCAACCACACGTCCTGACTGGTCTTTTTTCGGAAGGAGCATCTGTGAAATAACTCCTGTGAGTGCGAGAGCAAGTTGTGTTCGTATCTGGTTCTGTGAACCTGCAGGAAATGATTGGATGATGCGATCGATGGTCTGAACGGTATCATTCGTATGGAGAGTGGAGAAGACGAGGTGACCCGTCTCAGCGAGTGTGATCGCAGTCTCAATGGTCTCCAGATCGCGCATTTCTCATACAACGATGACATCAGGATCTTCACGCAGGACAGAACGAATCCCATCACCAAAACTATCAAATTGTTTATGAAGTTCGCGCTGATTGATGAGTGATTTCTTGTTCTCATAGACGAATTCGACTGGATCTTCGAGGGTAATAATATGGCGAGAGGTATTGCGATTGATATATTCAATCATCGTTGCCATCGTGGTCGATTTTCCACTTCCAGTTGGTCCAGTGACGAGGACGATTCATTTTTCCACTTTTGTCAGATCGAGAAGTCGCTTGGTAAGAAGGATCTCTTCTGGTTCGGGAATCTTCGATGGAATAGAGCGAAAAGAGATACATATTCCTTTGATAACACGTGAAATATTCACGCGGAATCGAGTTCCACCTCGCTCGAAGGAAAGATCAAGCGTTTTCTCACTAAATGGTCGAGACAGGAGAACTTCACAGACGGAAGCAATATCGATATTACTCATTTTTCAGAATGCCTCTACAGGAACAATGCTTCCGATCGTATTGCGTATATATGGATAATCATTCGGTGTAAGGTGCAGGTCAGAAATATTGTTTTTAATGACATCATCGATGAGATTGAGGAATTTTTGGATCTCCATAGCATATGGGAAGTTAAGATTGGAAAACACTTTTGATCGAGAATAGACTAGCACAATGTATATATACCAGTCAAAGATTTCTTCTAGATTTTTGAGAAATGGTACGTCTAATACATGAGTGTTATATGTTAGGGTTGATTTCATTCCTCTTTTCGATATCCTCTCACCATGAGGTGTATCGTCGGGCTCGGAAATCCTGGAAAAAGTTATGAATTCACTCGACATAATGTCGGTTTTCTTATGATTGAAGCTCTTCGAAAACTGTGGGGGTTTCCAGAATGGAAAGATTCCTCATTCCACGGTGTCATCAGCGAAGGGATATTTCAGGGTAAGAAAATTATACTTCTCAAGCCGATGACCTTCATGAATCTTTCGGGAGATGCAGTTCATCCGCTTATCCAGTTCTACAAACTCGACGTATCAAAAGATATTCTTGTGATTTCTGATGATCTTGATATGGAATTCGCAAAGGTACGATATCGTCTTCAGTGAAGTCATGGTGGACAAAATGGACTCAAGGATATAGTCACTAAACTTGGAACACAGAATATTTCACGTATTAAGATCGGAATCGGACGGGATGAACGATATGCAGTGAGTGATTGGGTTCTCTCTCGATTTCAGAAAGAGGAAAGAGAAATCCTCGATATTGATATTTTTCCTCAAGTAGAAGAGTATATTGATAAATGGATTCTATGAGATTAGATCTCTGCATCGCAGAAAAATACTCGATGAGTCGTAATAAGGCCCGTCAGCTGATCGAGGCTGGACTTGTTTCTGTGAATGAACAATCAGTAGTGAAGCCATCATTCGAAATAATTGGCGATGAGGAAATAGGACTTCAAGAAGATAAACGCATCAAATGGGTATCCAGAAGTGCAGGCAAGCTGGATGGATTTCTCGATCAAATAGCTGGGAAAAACAAATCGATGTCAATTCTTGGAGCATTTTGTCTCGATGTTGGATCGTCGACAGGAGGGTTTACACAGGTCCTTCTCGAGCGTGGTGCAGTCCATGTTGATGCGGTCGATGTGGGGACGGATCAACTCCACGAGAAGATTCGAACGGATTCACGAGTAATGAGCTATGAACAGACTGATATACGAAGTTTCATGAATCGAGACACGTGATTAGAAAATCGAGAGGTATCATCGAATCACGATTTGTGAATTTCGGTTTACGATATTATCGTCTGTGATACTTCATTTATCTCACTTCGAGAAATCCTTCCGAGTATTCTAAGATGAGCAGATAGACATACACACATTATCCTTCTCTGGAAGCCACAGTTTGAAGTCGGTCGTGAGCATCTCAGAAAAACTGGTGTTCCTCGCGATGTGAAAATTGTTGCAGAAAAGCAAAAACTTTGGGAATATCTTCTTCAGGAAAATAATTGCGAAATTATACAAAAAGAACAATCGTCAGTCCTTGGGGAAGCAGGGAACCAAGAATGGCTCTACTCTATTCAGAAAGTTGGGTAATTAACTACTTGTCTTTCGTTTCTCTTTGGGTATGCTCCTTCTAACTTCTAACTTCTAACTTCTAACTTCTAACTTCTAACTTCTAACTTCTAACTTCTAACTTCTAACTTCTAACTTCTAACTTCTAACTTCTAACTTCTAACTTCTAACTTCTAACTTCTAACTTCTAAC
>JANPGO010000022.1:0-20934 GCA_031423995.1 Candidatus Altimarinota bacterium
TAGCCAATGAGAGAAAGCTTCATGTAAAACTCATAGTAACAAGATTAGAAAACTAAAAGTTGTACTTACATTATATGAAAAAAGAGTGCATTTACACTCTTTTTTTGAAGATTTTATTGGTATTTTTCCGTGTTTCCCTAAGAAATAATCTATGCCTCAAAGAACCCTCTTCATCGGTGATGTCCATGGATGCTATGATGAACTCATGGCACTTGTCGCGAAGATCTGACTGAGAGATACAGATCACCTCTACTTCGTCGGAGATCTCATCAATAAGTGACCAAAATCTCTCGAAGTAGTCGAATGGGTACGCAATCGACTGAATACTTGGTCTGTCATAGGCAATCATGAATACTTCAGTCTCCAGAAAGAGTTCGTTCCCTACGATGAAAACAATCATCTCAATTGGATCAAGAATCGATATGAGCAAACAGAAAATCTACGAAACACACTTACCCAGAAATGACATCGAGAATGGCTCCTCTCACTTCCAGTCATGATCGAGCGAGATGATTTCATCCTGATCCATGGTGGACTCCATCCGAAATATGGGAAAGAGACTCCTGTGGAGATCGCGACGATGATCCGTGTCGTCGACGGACAGCCATGGTACGAGTCCTATACTGGAACCAAGCCTATCATCTATGGTCACTGGGCGGCAGAGTGACTGCGTGTGAGAAACAATACAATCGGTCTCGATACAGGATGTTGTTTCGGTGGTGCACTGACAGCCTACTGTCTCGAATCGTGAGAATTCTGGCAAGTCCGAGCGAATGCGGTGTATTGTGAGAGTGAGAGTACGTGAGTGAAGGCGAAGGTAGAGTCCTAGAGACTACCTTGTTTGAGCCTAATTATTCTATCCACTTCAGACATTACGAAATTATTTGGACGATCAGTCCCCCAACTAGAAGCGGGATTTTTAGCGAGCTTATTATCATGATATTTGCTTCCATCGGGTAAGTCTCTTGATCATTCAATAAGCATGCTTCAAAGTTTACCCTGATCATACATCTTGAGACTTTCCCGAAAATCGTATTCTACTCAGTGAATATCATCATCTAGTAGAACTCGAATTGCCAAGAGTACAACTCACAGGTTTTCACCAGTATAGAGTCGTGCTATCAATTCGAATCTTTTTTGTAGAGCTGTATCGGTCCAGGTACATATGGGAATTAATAGAGCTGTGACTTCAGGTGACGTACATGCAAGAAACCCCTCTTTACTTATAGAGTTTTCCTTAATATCGAGCTCATATTTTGTATGAAGAGGATTTCATTGATCTTTTTTCGTATAATTTCGGCGTTTTACTCAACTTTGTGTATAGATAAGCTCTATTACCTGTTGTTTATATGCTTGAACTCTTTTCTTGGATTGAAATTCTCATGAAGGTAGATGAGCGGTATGCTCTATGAGCAATGACGGATTAATACTAAAACGTTGATAGGCGATGGATAACATAAGTATATAATATACAAAATTATTATTTGTCAAATATTTGCATTTATCCACAGAAATGAGTATACTCACACAATGCCAACCAACCTCGAAATCGAACGCAAGTTCGTCGTGAATCCGAATCATCCCGAATGGCTCAGGATTCAGGAATCTCAGAAGTGAAAAAGACTCACACAATCCACGATCCACAAGGAATCAGGATACAAGCTCCGTATCCGCATGATCGAGGATCTCGATACGGGTGAGCGATCGAGTTTTTTCTGTTTCAAGGTCTCGAAAAAATGAGATAAACATGATCCATCTATCCGAGATGAATATGAGTGGCCGGTGCCAGATAGGAATGCTCTCTACATGATGATCGGACATGGTGAGATCTCGAAGATCCGCCGTATTTACACTGATGCGACGGGGTTTTCCTGCGAGATCGATGAATATGAGGGGATCAATGCTGGTATCATCACCGCCGATATCGAATCTCATGGAGGTGTTGTTTCTGATGTTCTGCCACCATTTCTCGGATCAGAAGTGACGTCCAATCTCCACCTGAGCAACTCGACGCTCCAGATTCCTGAGAATGCCTATAATATCTGGATACCAGAGATGAAGCTCTGGTATCAGTCTCTCCAGGACGGTACTGGAGTAGCACTGAAGGAACCAGTTCCATGAGAAGTGAAAAAATCGAAATCTTTCTGGAAACGTCTCAGAAAGGCATGGAAAGTGCTTCGAGGAGAGGAATAAACTAGAGTTGAATTTATCACCAAAATCCATACTATCTCGGTATGGATTTTTTGTATCACTATTGGCGTGAGATCCTCTCAGGAACTGCCGTCATCATTGCTCTGTACTCGTATATCCAGTATATTCGCAGTATTTTCGTAGGGAAAACTGAACCTCATGTCTTCTCTTGGTGAATCTGGGTACTCACGACGGGAATTGCATTCTTTGCTCAGGTTGCTGGTGGCGGGGGATGGGGAAGTGCTCAGAGTGGAGTGACGTTTATCGTCTGTATCGGTATCGCGATTCTCGCATTTCGATATGGGAAAATAGGAAGATTCGATATACTCGACTGGTGATCGTTGTTCCTCTCGATACTCGCGATAGGACTCTGGCTTTCGACAGAGAATCCATTCTATGCCTCACTCTTCGCGATGCTCGCGGATCTCATCGGGTACATCCCGACA
Source organism: Candidatus Altimarinota bacterium (assembly GCA_031423995.1). Classification (GTDB taxonomy): domain Bacteria; phylum Patescibacteriota; class Gracilibacteria; order BD1-5; family UBA2023; genus STC-74. The sequence goes on from JANPGO010000022.1 coordinate 2,637, forward strand.
TTTCGAAAGGTCTGGAAAAAACCAGAAAGTGAACCGACTGGATACTACCTCCTCATGAATGTGAAGCATGGTCTCTCACTCGTATCACTCTCGACCTACAGCTGGACGACGATGATGTTCTCGGGATCGGTAATAATCGTGAACACGAGTTTGATTTTAATTCGTTTATTTCGTAAAAAATAGTATGGAAAAATTTGCTTTTATCACAGGTGCAAGCCGTGGAATTGGTCGAGCAATTGCACTGCAACTTGCAGAAGATGGTTACAATATCATCATTCATTATAAGTCCAATAGGCAGAAGGCAGATGAACTTCTTCATGAAGTAGAAAAATTATGAAGAAAGTGACTTTTAATACAGTCTGATATTGTTGACTATAAGAATTTCGAGAAAATATTCGAGAATTTACAAGAATTCACAGATTATTTAGATATACTCGTCAATAATGTTGGTTTTGATTACGATAAAACCTTAGAAGATTATCCTATCGATCAGATACAGTCAGTTATAGATATGGTACTTACGAGCAAGATTGTCATTACAAAACTTGCACTTCCATACTTGAAAAAAAGCCAAGGGGCGCATGTTATAAATATTGCATCTCGACTCTGAAAATCTTCTGTTATTCCTTGAGTTCTTCCCTATGCATCAGCAGAGGCAGGAGTGATTCGATTTACGGAGTTTTGCGTTGCAGAAATGTCGAAAAAATACGGAATACGATTCAACACAATAGCTCCGGGATTAACAGATACAGACTATTCACGTCTTTTTATATGAGATGATATTGGATGGATGAGAGCTTCGTCAAAGAATCCAATGTGAAGAATCGGAGACCCTCAGGATATAGCAAATCTCGTTTCATTCCTTTGTTCTAAAAAATGAAATTATATAAATGGTGAATGTATACAAGTTACCTGATGAAGCCAATTTTCCTAAAGTCATATGAAACCTTCTCTCCGCATCTTCTCACTCAATACCGAATACGGGAAATATAGTGATACATTTATCCCGTATCTCGAGAGTATTCGAGAGGATTTCGATGTATTTTGTTTCCAGGAGTGCCCGAATAATGCTCGGGATACTACAGTTTTCGAACCCGAACATGATCCCCATCTATTCGAGAAATGCACACAAGTGCTTCCAGAGTTCAGATCGTATTATAGTGAATTCGTCAGTGAGAGTTTCGGAATAGCGACGTTTGTTCGGGGTGATCTTAGACAAAAACTGCGATGAGAAACCTATATATTCCGAGATTCGGGAGAACCATTCCTCGATCGATGAGAGTGGAATAGCGCGACGAAGGCTATGAACATCACGGTCGATGGTATCGATATCGTGAACCTGCATGGTGCATGGCAACCAGGAACCAAGAAGCGAGATACTCCAGAGCGTATACTCCAGTCAGAAATACTTATGCAATTCACCAAGAAACGAGAGGAAAAAACCGTGTTGATCTGAGACTTCAATCTCATGCCTGATACCCAATCGATGAAAATACTCGAGAAAAGATATACGAATCTCATCACGAAATACGGTATCACCAATACGCGCACAGCCGTATTCACAAAGCCACGTGCGTATGCTGATTATGCATGTGTCGGGAAGGATATTTCTGTACAAGATTTTGGAGTCCATCTCGAGCCGATTTTCTCAGATCATGGATTCATGACACTTTTTATTCATTATTCATAACTTTCTTATGCGCTTCCTTTTGCTTATAACCGCTATCTTGACTATAGGATTCACCTCACTCGTGAGTATCCCCGGTTCTCCCTATCTCATCGGCGGAAAGACTCAGGCAGATATATCGAATATGTTCTCGACTTCTGTCACACCTTCTGGTATGACCTTTGCGATATGGTCGCTCATCTATCTCTCATGGATCATCGCAGGTATCTATTTCGCATTTTTCCAGAAATGAAAAAAGAAGATCGATGATACTACTATCGTCACTTTCTCTTTAGCTATAGCTCTGACAGCTGCATGGCTCTTCCCCTGGGGGAATATCTGGATCGGGACGGCACTCATCGTGATGCTCACGATCCTCTGACTTCTCGGATATACTTTCTTCCATACACGACAGGCTCATATCATCGTCAGATCGAGTATCGAAATCACTGTTGCATGGATTATCATGGCGACAGCGCTCAATATCACAGTATGGATTCGCTTCATCGGATATACGTTCGGAAGTCCTGGGGATATCCCCTATGCAGTCTCTTCACTCGGCGCCCTCCTGCTTCTCATTTCCTGGCTCCAGTGTCGTTATCGAACCTATATCATCTCGGGGGTATTCCTCTGGACACTTCTCGGTATATGGATCGCGCATCCAGAGATCGGGGAACGAACCGCAGTTATCATATATGCTCTTGTGACTCTCGTGAATATGGGGTACAGTTACTCCAAAAAGAAATAGAGAAATTGCTTTTTTTCAGTTTTTCTCTAAGATTCGCATGAGAAATCTTCTAACTGAGCAAGATCTCTCGTCGTCCGTCACGGATATAGACGGACTCTGTCGAGATGACAGCGGATGTACCATTTCTAAAAACTAACTTACTATCCAACTAACCCACTATTTTATGGATTTCAAACAAGCACAAGAGCTCATGAAGCTCCAGCAACAGGCCCAGAAGATTCAGGAAGAACTTTCGAATACGCATATCGAGGCGGAGGTTGACTGAGTCGTAGTCACGATCGATGGTCAGCTCAAGGTTGTCACAACGGTGATCGAGGATACTTCTATCATGAAGGATCAGGAGAGACTCCAGAAAGCCTTCACAGAAGCGGTCAATAAAGGAATGAAAAAGGCACAAGAGATCGCCGCTGATCGTATGAAGGGCGTGATGAGTCAGATGGGGCTCAATATGCCAGGAATGTAACCCATTGCTTTATAAAAAAAATTCTAATGTATATTAATGTAACCCATTGCTTTATGAAAAAGATTCTAATGTATATTTCTGTAGTATTTTTTGTATGACTGTTTTTTGATAGTGCTCACTGATTGAGTAAAAAAATATTCGATAGTTGTGGAAGCTCTACCAAATATACATCGTATAGTTGGTATCCAGATCTTAAAAATAAGCTCGTACAAGCAGGAGAAAATATTATTGTAGACCTATCATGATCACTGACTGATGGAAATTGGAAATTGGACTTCTGTTATTCTGAAAATGAGTCAATGGTTGTAGTGAATGTTCCGTATCTCAACAATCAGAATTTTTCTCAGTGTTCTGATGATTATTCTGGAAATACTCAGAAAACTCGTGCTTGCCGAGATATTCTCAATGTTTTTCAATACAGTATAAAACTAAAGAAACTCTCCCAAGCAAAAAGATCAAAAGATATCCTCTATACTTCCCCAAAAGAAAGTAGCCAAAAAATTAGTAGTACTCAAATATATATGCATGAATGGAATAACTGAGTCTATCAAGATGCAGATATTGCGCTGGCTACAATTCATGGGTTTGGAAAACGTAATGGAAATATAATCCAAATGACATCTGGCTATAGTGATGCAGGTTGTTGGTCGAACTTTATATGGTGATATAATTTTCGTACCAATACAATAAACTTGATAAAGAAAGACTCATGATGCTCTAATTAATAAGATAATTATGCCAAACCAAAAAATCCTCCTCTCCACCAATCATGGTGATATCCTCATCGAACTCTATCCGGAATATGCACCGAAGGCTGTCGAGAACTTCATCGGACTCGTGAAACAGGGATACTATGATGGGATTATATTCCACCGTGTGATCCGAGACTTCATGATCCAGTGAGGAGATCCGACGGGAACAGGTCGAGGTGGGAAGTCTCTCTGGCATCGCGCCTTCGAAGATGAGTTCACGGATCAGCTCACGCATGAGCGTGGGATGCTCTCGATGGCAAACGCTGGCCGCAATACCAATGGTTCACAGTTCTTCATCGTGACGACAGCAGATGCATCATTTCTCGATCGCAAGCATACCCTCTTCGGTCTAGTGATCGAAGGGATGGATATCGTCGATCAGATCGAGTGATTGCCAGTAGATCATAATGATCGACCCAAGATGGATGCGAAGATTGAGAAAGCTATAGTACTTTAGAAGAAAATCCCTTGAAAAACAAGGGATTTTCTCTATGATGATCCTATGCATAAGCGATCACTCTTCATCTTCCGTCAGGATCTCAGACTTCATGATAACACTGCCCTCATCGAGGCAATGAGGAATTCAGAAGTAGTATTCCCGATATTTATCCATGATACTCGCGCGACCCGAGATTTCGGTGAGGAGGATACACGTTTCGGATTCATCCGAGAGGCACTCGAATCGATCGATCATGAGCTCCAGAAATATAGTGGGAGAGTGACAGTATACCAATGAACTCCAGAAAATATTGTGCAGGAACTCATAGAGAAATATGATATCGACGCAGTATTCCTGAATCGATCATACTCTCCGAGAGGGAAAACTCGAGATGAGCAGATACTTGCTCTCTGTGATGAGAGAAACATCGATTTCCACTCATATCAGGACTTTCTCATGGTCGAGTTTCATGAAGTCGAGCAGCGGAAGGTCTTCACCCCATTCTCGATGCTCTGGAAGAAATTCATCCTCGCTCATCCTGAGAGACTGGAGATGCAAAAATTCGAAGGCTCAAAAATTCACTGGTTCATGCCTGAGGATCGTCGAGAAATCGGGGAAATTATCACTGTACCATATCATAAGTACTGGTCACTCGCACTCGGTCGAGAACGTATGGAGAGAGATTTTTCCCACTATGATGAACTCAGAAATATTCCATGAGTCGATGGGTCGACACGACTCTCTCCGTATATACGGTTTGGGGTATATTCAGTTCGAGAGATTTACAGGAAATTTGTTCCCGTAATCCTGAGTGAAACGAAGGATCCAGGTTTTCTGGATTCTTCCACTTCGTCTCAGAATGACAAAGCACAGTTACATTCAGAAACACTCCTCAATGAACTCATCTGGCGGGAGTTCTGGTATCATATTGCGTACTATTTTCCGTTTACTTATACTCTCGAGTTCCAGGAAAGAAGGAGATCGATCGAGTGGAATCGAGATGAATCATCATATGAATGGGATATGTTCCAGAAGTGAAAGACTGGATATCCACTCGTCGATGCTGCGATCAGGCAGCTTATCGAGACGAACTGGATGCACAATCGCCTCCGTATGGTCGTCGCATCATTTCTCACGAAGAATCTCGGGATTGACTGGCGACTCGGAGAGAAATGGTTCAAGAAATACCTCATCGACTATGACGAAGCGGTGAATATTGGGAACTGGCAGTGGAGTGCGAGTGTGGGAGCTGATCCGAAGCCCGTGAGGATATTCAACCCACTGCTTCAGTCAGAGAAATTCGATACAGAATGCAAGTTTATCAAAAAATATATTCCAGAACTTGAGAGTGTTGATCCAAAAAAGATCCATACTCTCGAGCTCCAGGGAGTATATTATCCTCCTCTTGTTAATCAGAAAGAGAGTGCAGCGCAGGCGAGAGAGAGGTATAGGAGCTAGTTCCGGTCATTTCGAGCATGCGATAGTTAGTATACCCTTTGTGGGTAGAAATCTTGCTCATTCCAAGACTTCATTCAAGCAAAATGTCTCATGTTTCGACATGAGAGAAACTTATTTCCTTTTCTTCGGTTTCGGGGGAGGAGTGAGCGAGAGTGTGAGATTCACTATTCGTATGAGTTTTTCCCGATTCTCGAGCCATTCTGGATTCACTTGAGCAGTATTTTTGCTCTCTGGATATGCTTTTGTCTCTATGTCTTCGAAATATTCTATTGTTTCAGGAAAGGTCTTCAGAAATAACGTATTATCACAAGCGAGGGCAAAGAGACGTTCTCAGGAATATATCCCATATTCTCCGAACATTACCTTCGCATGGAGATCAGGGATTCATTCGAGGCATTCGAGGAAGTAGGCAAGTGTGTCTTGAGAAGTGAACATAGATTTTTGGATTATAGAACATCGATATGTTTATGCTGTTCTGGAGTCCATATGGGTGAACTCGTTACCACCATTTTGAGTTCAGTTCCTTCTATGATGAATCGCGATCACTGTGGTATGAATAATATATCATCACTATTTACTTCGTACCAAGTATCAATCAGAAAAATCCTCCCAGTTCCAGATACAATATACCACGTTGCATTTACCCCAGTATCCATATCATATCCTGATAGTGGATATCGCCCATCGATAATCGATATTCCTGTTGAAAATGTTGTAAATGGAAGTTCATACTCTATGAACGTAGAAACCGGATTTTCTTGTATGAGATGTGATTCTTCTTTTGTTCGGTGGAGTTTTAGAGACATATATTTATAGAGAATTTCTACACAATCTTACATGGTATCTCAGCATCTTCATCGAAGCTATAGACGGCACAGAGTCGATGATATCCATCAGCAATGATGACCTTTCCATTGACAGTATCTCGTACGAGGAGGAATGGGGAAAGTGGGAGATTTTTCTTGATCTTATCCTTATCCTTCTTCACATGAGAATTACTCACGCCGAGGAGTGAGAGTCAAGAAGCACGAAATATATCCTTCGCCTTGAATGATGATATCGTCACTGATTTCAGATTCCCAATCATTCATGCTACAGTGATATCATCGTAGATGAGCGAAAGATAGGAGGCAGCAGTTGGATAGTCATGCTCTTCTGGAAGAGGAAGCCACCGCATTGATTGTATTTTTGTCATTGAAAATTGGATGAAGAAATGATACTGATAAGTGTATCCGTTTTTATGGATTTTCAAGTGTTTCATCCTCACCGACGAATCCATCATGTTGGAGATCAACCAATTCTTTATACTCCTTTGAGGAGGTGTAGAGGTCTTGATGAGTTCCGCTATCGATGATACGTCACTTATCAAGCATGTATATCATATCAGCGCCCATGATCGTCGAGAGTCTGTGTGCGATAATGATTGAAGTTCGACCATGCATCAGGTGATCAAATGCTTCCTGGACGAGTCGTTCTGTTTTCATATCGAGTGCACTGGTTGCTTCATCGAGGATGAGGACTTCTGGATTCGCAAGTATTGCACGAGCTATAGCAATTCGTTGTTTTTCTCATCCTGAGAGCTTGAGTCCTCGTTCACCTACTTCGGTTTCCCACTTGTCTGGAAGTGACTCGATGAAGTCGAGGATATTCGCTTCCTGACACGCTTTCCTGAGATCTGTCTCAGTGATGTCATCACGAACATATTCGAGATTATGTCGGATGGTCTCATTGAAGAGCGTTGTATCCTGGAACACGGCAGCAAATTTGTACCTATAGGATTCAAGAGTGAATTTGTAGATATCAGTCCCATCGATAAGGATCTCTCATTTGCTGGGCTCATAGAAACGCATAAGAAGCTGAATAATTGTCGATTTTCCACTTCCTGTGTGTCATATCAGGGCAATACGTTGTCATGTATGAATCTCGAAATCTATCTCACTGAGCACTTCACGATTATTTGACGGATAGGAGAACGATAGTTCTCGAAATGTGATGGTACTATTGATCGATTTGAGAATCTTTTTTCCTTTATCGAGCTCACCTTCCATTCCAAATACCTCCTCAGCCTTTTCATAGTAGGCAATATCGCGCATACTCGACTGGATGACATTGAATATCTCCATGATCGGACTATAGATACGATCGGTGAATGCAATGAAAAAGAAAAATATACTAAAGTCGGTTTTTCATAGATATAAGAGAATTCATCCTCCTGAAATCATAATAAGCTTTGCTATGATAGTGAAAAATCTTCCGAAAGCATTGAACTGACTCCAGTTTTTTCTCACAGAGAACTGTGCAGTATTCCCAGCATCCATACGCTCTTTCATGATTGATATTTCTTTTTGATTGCGGGCAAAAATACGGATGACAGGAAGATTGATAATCCCATCAATCAGTCTATCGTACATACGATCCCATTTCTTATTCGCGATTCGCTGATTCGTGTGTGCCTGCGAACCGAAATAGATAACTCAGAGACTCCCAAATGGAAGAAAGAGAAGACAAATACCTGTAAAAAGTGGATCAATGAATAATCCAGATATGAGCAATGTAAAAAATACTAATACTTGGGGGAGTACAGATAGGATAAAATTATCTGCAACAGCCCATACAGCTTCTGATGATCGGTCGACGATTTTTTGTTTTTCGCCAGCTTGTATATTTCGATGATATTCGATAGGGAGACTCTGCATTTTCTTCATTATCTTCATGAGGAATCTTCACCAATCCTGCATTGCCTTATTGAGAAGTCGCATCCCATAGAAATATCGTAGAAATATCGTCAGAGTTCCTATTATTGCCCAGATTCAAATAATCTGGAAAAGCTCGAATAATCATTGTTTTGCTTCAATACTTGCGATCAACCATTTATAGAAATAGGGCTCACTCGAAATAGCTCATACAAGGAGTACTAAAAGAAGAGAAAGTATCTTCCAATCCTTTTTGGTCTCTTCGAGGTGTTCCGTCATTTTGAGAAAAATGGCAAGTTTAGTTTGTTGTTGTTCCATGATTGAGGATTATAGTTGTGAGCTGATCGAGATTTTTCTGTTCGAGGAGCGTGTGTCACATTTTCTCATATTCTCGAGCATTCCAGTACTGATGATTATCTGCAGCGTAGGGCAGAGGAATAATTATTAATTGAAGATTATGAATTCTTGATTGTGAATTGTTGAAACTCGTCAGTTCTGCGAGTGTCGTCGCACTGCCACGCGTGATCGCAATATCTGTGTCGTGGATGAGGTGTGCGAGGTCTTCTTGGGAGATCCAGTCGATGAGTTGTATATATGCAAATGCACTAAAGTCTTTATTAATCCCCCTATTCAGCACTCAGAGAGATATAATCCACTCAGCATCTATCGACTGACAATCATGGGCTATAGTATTGAATATCGCTCGTGAACCTTGGCTTCAGCAGATCACGAGGATATGTTTTTTATCGGTTTTCCAGTTGATAGAATGTTGAAGTGTTTGATTCTTGGAATCTAGGTTAAGAAATACTCCAGAGAGTATTTGTCAGATCATCTCACATTTTCTTGAGTTAAAATATTTTTTTGCCAAGTCGAAACCGAGAAAAATCTGAGTTGCAATCTTCCCAAGGATCCGATTCGATCTGCCAGGTATCGTGTCTGACTCGTGAATATAGAGAGGAATTCCGAGTGACCATGCGGCAATCCCGACAGCAACGGATCAAGGTCAACCTTTCGAGAAGACTGCAAGTGGTGGGTTAGTGATTTGGTGAGCTGATGAGTTCCGTCATCGTGAGGAACGAAGCGATCCAGTGGTATCTTTTTTCTCACTGGATTGCCTCGTTCCGTTCGCAATGACAGAGCAGAGAATCTTCCTTGCTTCCAATATTCACCTCAGGAGTACGAAAGGATAAAGAAGCATTTTGGGTGATCTGGTTGTCGAAATCTTGAAGGTAGGGATAGTCATAAACTCTACATTGTTTTCCCTCGCTGCTTGTTCTTCTTGTGAGTTCTTTCCTCAGATCCAGAGAAGATTTGTTGGCAGGTTGGTAGATTTGAGCGACTCAATCACTGAAACAATAGGCTGGACATGTCCACCTGTTCCTCATCCGACGAAGATGATTGTACTATATTTTGAGAGTGCTTCGTGGAGTTTTGGGTGCATTATTATAAATATTTTTGAGCTTTGAGAATCGTTACAACACTGCCAGCATGAGTGATTTCTGATTCCAGAACCATGCTGAGAACTTCTTCATAGGGAAGTCGTATTTCCTCGATTTCTTCCCATTCATCTTCATGTTTTTTTGTTTTATGGATCTCTTTCGCGAGAAAGAGGTATTCTGTTTGTTTGAGGAGTGTAGTAAGTGGATGAATATATCAGAGACTAATCCACTCCTCTGCAGTATATCCGAGCTCTTCTTCTAGTTCTCTCTGTGCGCATTCCAGAGGTGATTCTCAGTGATCCATGGCTCAGCCAGGGAGGTTGATATCATTTCGCTCCAGTGCGTACTTATATTCACGAGAGAGAAGTACATTGTTCTCATCATCTATTAGGAGTATTGATGTACCACTTTTCATTGTTACAATTCAAAATATTCATTCCCGTCATCATTTTTCTACCGTATCTTCATCTACAGATATCCATGGATTTTTATAGATTTTTTTTGTGGATATAAGACTGAAAGGGTTCATGATAGTATTTTATTAGAGGGTTTTACGCATCTTTATGGCAAATGGTTCAAAACCTCGTCTTTTATAAAACTCTATTGCTTCTTCATTGAAGCTCCAGACATGCAATTCGAGAGATCAGAGATTCATTTCTTTTGCGATTTCTTCTCATTTCTCGAGGAGGAGACTGCCTATTCATTTTCACATATATTCTCGAGAAACGATGATATCTTTGATAAAGAGCCAACTCCGTTTCTTCAGGATCGGGAATTCTTCAGAGTGTTTTATCTCGAAGATGACGTAGGCAACAATTTGTTCATCCTCTTCAGCAAGAAAGATGAATGTATCTTCATCCTCGAATCTTTCGATGAATAATTCCTTATTGTATGAAGGATTCATTTCCTGAAAATTCCAGGCAGCTCACTGTGCATGGAGATCGGAGAGTTCCTGATGGAGTGATGCTATAGGGTTATAGTCTCAGAGAGTAGCCTTTCTGATAGTAATTGCGGTCATGCATATCATTTTATGAATAAGATTCCTGCATCCCCAGGAATGACACTGAAAACTATTCCCCTAGTTCCTCCTCACCAACGATTTTCTCGAGCATTTCGATCATGAAATCATAGGCTTCAATGTTTGGTTTCAGTTCGAGAATATCTTCTACCTCGAACCATTTGTAGTCATGGATTTCTTCTCATTGTGTTTTCTCTATAGCCTCATTCGTTTCCATGAGAAATATATATTCTGTTCGAGATTTATCTTTCCCTTCTGAATTCTTGTATTCGAGGTCATAGATAGCAATCGGAAGGGAATAATGGTTGAGCTTCTTCCCTCGGTGATGGAGGATCTCATCTCTGTCAACCTCGAAAAACTGAGCACCTATTCAGAATTCTTCTCGAATCTCTCGTATCATCGCATCATGGAGCAATTCCCCCGCTTCGACATGGCCACCAGGGAGAACCCACGGAGTATGAGGTGTATGTTGTACGAGGAGGATCTGACCTTCTGAGTTGAAGAGAAATGCACGGACGACAGGTTTCATTGAGATATGAGTTATAAGGTATGAATTATAAGATATGGAAAAGGAGCAAAAAGTACAGCCCGTCTCTCTATCTTATATTTTGTCACTTATAGTTTATACCTACTGAACCTGATAACGTCCCATCTCATCGAGGGTAATATATCAGTTGATCTCGAGCATGGCAATAGTCGTGAGGAGATCAGTCATTGTGAGCCCTGTCTTTCTCAGGAGTTCATCGACTGTTCGAGATCAGGATTCTATAGCTTCATAGACAGTTTTCTCAGTTTCATTCGAAAAGGTTGGTGGAGCTTTCACGATCGGGGTCATACCCGTTCCGATACTCGCAATATCGAAATACTCTTCGAGGATATCTCCAGAACAGCGAATACACTTCGCTTGTCCTGTGGCGATGAGCATATTGGATCCTTCGCTCGTCACTCGGTCGATATCTCCAGGAACAGCGAAAACATCTCGTCCATGCTCGAGGGCGAGCTGCGCGGTGATGAGGGTCCCACTGGAGAGTGCTGCCTCAGGGATGAGTATACCATTCGAGAGGGCTGCGACTATCTCATTGCGGATTGGGAAATTGTACACTTCTGGTCAGGTGCCGAGGGGAAAGTGCGAGATGAGTGCACCACCTGAAGTGAGAATCTTCTCGAACAGAGACTTGTTCCCTGCAGGGTAGCAGCGATCAATCCCAGTTCCAAAGACAGCAATCGTATAGCCACTATGTTCGAGCGTGATATGATGCGCAATGCTATCGACTCCTGTCGCTCCACCACTCACTATTCCGACTCCCGTCTCGACGGTATCGGGAATGATCTTATTCAGGATTTTCTCGGCATAGCCACTACTTTTTCTCGATCAGACGATCCCGATGAGGGGTATATCTGAGCGGAGAATCCCTCGAACATAGAGAAAAAATGGTGCATGTTGGATTGTCTTCAGTCGCTCTGGATAGAGCATATCGAACCAATGAATGATCTGGATATTTCTCGATGTGAGTGTTTTTTCTATCGCTTCTATATCGAGCTTCATTGCCCGTTCTCTGATCTTCTCCATGCGGTCTTCGGGGATATCTCATAAAAACGAATTTTCTATTACTTTTTCCCAGATTTCTCTTGGATCGAAAACTTCTCTCGTCGGAAAGTATTTCTTCAAGTCATTGTGCGTGAAGCCACTGGAATGGAGGAGAACGAGATGGAGGAGGGAATTATCGAACATATCGATACTTGAAAAAATGATTCAAGAAGGTCACTGGAGAAGTATTGGTTTCTGCAAAGAGGGGAGTGATACGGTGTTTCAGGAGGTCATCGGCTCGTTCGGTTCTTTCTCGATCGAGAGCTATCCTATACTCACTCTGTATATGCCGTGATTCGAAGAGGGTTCATCGCTCTGGATAGAGCTCTATCGGATGAGCAAGTTCGAGAAATACTACATCATTTTGGCTTCCGAATGGGAGGAATTCTCGGTATCTCGGTGCATTCTCTATATCCGTGACGATAAGGATGAGTGTGTGGGTAAAGTGCTTTTCTTGAAGTTCCTGAACAGTGATACTACTCATATCGAATCTGAGTGCTCGAGCACTTTCGGTGATACTTGCGAGGAGGGTTGTGAGAAATGATCATTTCGATTCTGGGATTTCTCGGGTTGCGTAGTCAAGTGTTTTCTCATCAAGGAGGGGAAGAACGACGATCCTCGGATGGACCCCGAGGGTGTATTCCTTGGTGTAGAGATCTCGAGTACCAGCTCACTTCTTCCAGGCAATATGACGTGGATCATCCCCGATGATATACGGCCGGACTCACTGGACTTCTGTTCCCTGATTTCTCAAGGGGTGCAACCCGACTTCACTCTGGGTTCATTCGAGGATATGTGAGCGAAAATGGATGAGTGCTCGCATGTGCTAGTGGATAAGAAAGAGATCACCCCGTGAGTAGACTGTTTTCTCATCTTTCGAGAGAACGGCTGGAAATATGACATCACAGGTTCTCACGAGGCTCTGCATATTGATGCTATTCTCGCACGGACAGGTGGCACAGACAGGGCTCGCAAACATGATACCGCGATTTTGGAATACTTCAGCGAGGCACTTATTCTCTGGTATCCCACTCATGATCGATATACCAGGACATCATGCATTCGCGCTCGTTCCTACAAGGGTCGGACAGAGATCTTCGCTATCACGAATGCCATCACCATCGCGATCTGTAGGATCAGATGATCATTTATTCTCTCCAGTGAGGATATGCTCCATCGTGAGTCCATAATTGAAGACTGCGATATTCGGACAGCCATCCTTCTCTGCCACTCCACGGACACTTGGACACGTATCATGGATATCAGTGATTCCATCCCCGTCAGTATCTATCGTCGCATCAGAGAAGGTACAGCTATTGTAGTCGATCATCGTGCTGAGCATCTTCGCGAATTCCCCTCGAGTCAGGATATCATTGGGGTGAATCTTCTTATCAGTTCAGAGCGAGAGGATACCGAGCGCGATTCACTTTTCCGCATACCCCTGCCAAGTACGATCCACATCAGCGATTTCGACTTGTTTCATATAGCCAAAGTTTCGACTCTCACTCCAGAGTCACGATCGATCGAGAAGTGTCTTCACGGCTGTCATACGTGTCACCGTATCACTTCCACAGAGCGGAGACTCTGAATACTTTGTTCCACTCTGACATGTGAATTTTCCATCATTTCCCCTTGGATAGGTTCTGAGATAGCCATTACCGTATGCGGTCGAGATACAATAGCTGTATGTATTACTGATCGGGAGGTCAATATAGGGAGATGTCGTGAAGCTCGCAAGCACCTCTTTCGAAGGATTCATACACTTCGAACAGGAAGATACCTCAGTGAGGGCGGTGAGCATATCACGAGTGAGTGGATCATTCGGTCGAAAAAGATGCGAACCATCATCACTGATCGCCCCGATTGTCCAGAGTGATCGCACACTCTGTACATAGTCCTCACCTCCCGTGATATCTGTGAAGGAGAGCGAGGCTCATGCGACTCCCGATATACCATATCAGAGAACGACGAGAATGAAGAGAATCCGTTTCCACATAGGCTCGAGTATAGACAGTTTTCCCGGAAATGCAATCGATCTTCATCTAGAGAATCCCCTTCGTCATATCGACCACGGTCCCTCCTCAGAAGATGAGGATGATGCAGATGATGCCTTCTCCGAGAGCAACAGCAAGGATATATTTCCAGTAGTTCATCCGGAGAATCCCTGCTATATAGCAGATGACATCAGTCGGCACAATGATGAGAAATGACCAAATTGCCACCGCATAGAATCCGTATTTCTTGACCCAGCTCTCACACTGGAGGATTGCCTTCTCGTGGTGCTTCTTCAGTGCATCTTCGAATCCCATCTCTCGCGAGAAGAAGTAGATCATCGTCGCTGAGAGGAGGATTCCCACCATGGAGATCACATAGACGAAATAGAGACTCTCTGGGAAGAGGAGTATCCCGACGAGGACGAATGGAGTACTCGGAACGAGGGTGAATCCTCGAAGTGCTGAGAGGAGGAAATAGATGAGGAGGAGCGCACTCCCGAACTGCTCGAGAAAGTGCTTCAGGGATACAGCAGAGAAAGACTCTCGATCATAGAAGTAGTATCCGAGTATGGTCACGAGACTCACTCCCCAGAGTACGAGGATGAGCCTTTTAATCCAGATGGAGAGAAATTTGAGCATTAGCGTTTTTCGGTGACGTAGATAAATGCTGGAGAAAAATTGCGTGGTTCGAAGCGGATGCCCTCCATATGAAAGACCTTTTTCACATCCTTTTTATTCGCCATCCAGTACTGATACTGGATATACTTACCACCATGTTTGAGTGAGTTAGAGATTTTCTTCAGGATATCTTCTGTGACTCTTTGCTCCAGGCTTCCGAGGGGGAGTGTCGAGATGACGACATCGATCGATCCCGCTGCCACATGTTGATCGAGATCCTGTGCATCTGCATGGATGATCTCAATAGTGGTATCAGTGGTGATATGTTCGAGGTAGGCAATTCGTTCTTCGTCATTTTCGATCGCGATCACAGCAGCATCTGTGCCGAGGTGTTTGAGGATCTCCTTCGTCACATTTCCATATCCAGCACCGAGCTCGAGGATCTTGATATTGCTCTTATTTCTGAGTCCTGAATGCTTCACGAGTGCGCGAGCGAGCCAGCGTGATGATCCGAGTCAGAATCCGATTTTTTTGAAAAATCCAGTGAATTGGGAAAGAAAAGTCATGGAAAGAAAGATTACATCTCGCTCGGCATCTGGATACCGAGGAGGTCAAATGATGTAGAAAGCGTCTTCACAGTCGCAGAGACGAGCGCGAGACGAAATTGTCTGAGTGCTGCATCGGTCTCCTCGAGGATCTTCGGTGTATGTACGTAGAAACTATTGAAGACGACAGCAACATCATAGGCATAGAGTGCGAGATGATGTGGCTTGTAGGTCTTCGCAACTGTATCTACAATTTCATCGAATCGAGTGAGGATCTGGATGAGGGATTTATCGTAAGATGAGAGCTCGAATTTCATCGTGGCTCCGTCATCGCGAGGTCGAGCCTGCCCTGAACTTGATTCAGGGAAGCGATCCAGTCAAAAAGAGGAATCATTTTTTGTTTCCTGGATTGCTTCGCTTTCGCTCGCAATGACGGAAGTCATAATTTTCTTGGCTCTCACATAGGCATACTGGATATACGGTCAGGAGTTCCCTTCGAAACTCAGTGCTTTGTCCCAGTCGAATGTCACATCCTTTTCACGGTCTTGTGCGAGGTAGGAATACTTGATCGCAGCGATAGTGATTGCTTGTATATCTTCTTTCTCCAATGCCTTCTCACCGACTCTTCATTTCTCTTCGAGGATCTTCCGTGTTCGCTCATTTCCCTCATCGATGAGTGCCTCGAGAAATATCACGGTCCCATGACGAGTCGACATCGCTCATTCCTTGAGCTTGATGAAGCCATTGAATGCATGGGTGAATTCTACATCCTTCGCTCCGAGTTCCTCTCACCATGCCTTCTGGGCAATCCAGAAAGCCTGTCTGAGATGCAGTTGCTGACGGACATCGACCGAGTAGATGATCTTCTCAGGATTCCAGCCATTCGTGAGACGATACTTGATTGCCGCAAGATCAGAGGTGAGATAGAGTCCAGTTCCATCCTTTTTCTGGAGGACACAAGAAGGGAGTTTCGATTCCTCAGGGAAGACCACTCCAACACTTCCATCTTCATTTTCGGTCGCGATTCACTTCTTGATAAGCTCCTTCACGATATCCTTCATGGTAAATTCCAGATCTGGATAATTTTCACCATTCGGGCGGGGAAGTCAGAGTCATTCATAGAAACTCTCACCGATGTTAAATGTTGCATGGACATTGAGAAGTGTTAGTATTATTGAGGTTGCTTGTATGCTTTGAGAAGTTATATTCGACCACATAGTTTTACTATTATCATTTCATTCTGAAAGTTTTTTAAATTCTATTCTACATTGATTATCAATTTCTTTGGAAGTTTCACAGAAGTAATTTGCTATGATATAGCTATAATACATTCGCATTATAAAATCTTCAGCAAGATCGACTCAGTTGTTTTCATTTCTTTTCAAAAATAATTTCTGTATCTCTTTATTTGCTTCTAATACTTTCCCATCGGAAGGTACATTTTCTGACATATACTGAAGATATTTCTCATATATTGAGATTTCTTCCAGATCTAATCAAATTGTATTACTTCCATCTTTACTACGAGCACTTTCTGATAGTTTATAATAGAAGATTAGTTTCCCAAAAATCCCTCCCCAATCACCAAAGTGAGAGTCTCCGATCACTCTATATCCGAGATGACGATACACATTACAGATGGACTGACCGATCGATGGAGTACAGATATGACCGATATGAAGAGGTTTTCCAGCATTCGCACCGATATAGTCGACGATAATGGTCTTTTTTTGAAGTACTTTTCATGATTGAAAAGTACCAAAAGCTCCCGAAGGGTCGACAAACTCGCTCTCGCTCTGCTCTCGCTCATTTTTTTTCTGATTTCATCTTCGCTCAGACAGTGTCGCCCCCTCGGACTCCCCATTTTTACCTATATCAGCAAATAGAGAGAGCCATACAGTATCAGTCAAAAAGAAGTTCACATAGCCCCCAGTGGCGCTGGTAGATTTGAAAATATCAGTATGCTTTGCGAGTTCTATCGCGATCTCAGAAGCGATGATGTTGGGTGATTTTCACCTCACCCCCAACTCCTCTCCTTCAGAGAGGGGAGACTCATTGATGAGTCTTGTGAGAGGGAAGACATTGATACAGTACTCACCGAGCTCTCTCTTGGGTGTTGGGGATATCTCGATCGCACTGGTCTCGAGCTCGAGACCATAGAGCGACTGGATCGATGCGAGGATGATCGACTGGATATTTTGCATAGGCGGAAGTATAGAGAAAAAATAGAAAAAATCGAGAGAAAATTATGAATTCGGGAATTCCCAACATTTCTTGTCGAGGAGGGATTCCTCCATCCTTGTTTTGTACTTTTCTGTAGCGATTTTCCATCCTTGTTTTTCGAGAGTGGGGTCGAGCTTGCCACCAGTGATAGCGATGACGACCTTCTTCGTTGTTCTCGCTAATTCCTCAGTATGACACTCACGATCATTCTCCCGATTCACCGACGTGTGCTCACGACGGATCCGAGCTCGTATAATTCTGGATAGAGATCTGATGCGAAGATCCGAAAACATCCAACTGTTTCGCCATTCATGATCACGAGGAAGAACTCACGGATTCTATAGGCTATCTCATCTGGAGAAAGTTGCTTCAGATCACCTAGTTCTGTATGAGATCTCAGTGTGATGATCTCATCGAGGTTTCGGACACATGCGTGTTCGATGGTTATATCGTACGTCCCATAAGTGAAAAAGAGTGAAAAAATAAAAACAGCTCCCATACGAGAGCTGTTTTCGAGATTCGTAGATCAGTCTACAACGCCCGAAAAGAACCCTCGATGAGAGTATTTCGGCGACGACGTGATGAGGAATTCCTACTGAACATGAGGTGAATATATAGATATCAGAGAGAAAGGCAAGACTATTTTCTCGGAGG
>JANPGO010000023.1:0-9345 GCA_031423995.1 Candidatus Altimarinota bacterium
GTCGAGGGATCTGACTAATAACGAAGATTATCAGAGTACCGAAACAGATTCTTCGCAAGCTCAGAATGACAAAATATGATTCATCGATGCGATCATCGTCCATGAACTCGCTCATCTGAGAGAAAAAAACCACCAGAAACCTTTCTGGAATCTAGTGTATCGCATGATGCCTGACTATGAGGCAGTGATGGAATGTCGAGAAGTAGAGTAGGGATATTGGTTCTTGGTTCTTGATTCTTGATTCTTGGTTCTTGATCCTTGATTTCCTCTAGTAACTAATTACTATTCACTAGTTACTATCTACCTGCTATTCTGCACTCATTCGAATCGTATCAACGATCTTCTGTACCTTCGGATTGGTACTATTGGCACTCTCGATAATGATTGTTCCACCACTGACCGTCTTCACACGAGTCGCTCATGCCATGACATCAGCAGGTTCAGTCTTGTAGTAGTATACCCTGACGTCAGCCGTATCGAAAGTATCGATTCCTGTGCTTGTGAGACTTATGGCAAGGGTATGGCTTGCACCATCTCGAGCTCCGTATCACTGATAGTATGCATTCTTCGGAAGCGCGAGAGTATAGCCAAGTGAAGTATTCGTATAGATCTGGTAACTTCCTGTATCAAATGTCGGAATTACCCCATTCTGAGAGAGATCTGATGGTGTTGAAGGGGCTGGGTTTTGTGGGATAGGTGTTATTGGTTTCTTTGATCCTCCAGACACATCCGATCCTGTATCAGTCACTTTCTCGATCTGGATAACATCACTTGATCCCGTTATCGAGGGAAGACTCGTCTCATCACAGGCGCCATCATGTGCAATTGTTGCATTCGCTCCGCGAGCGATACATGCATTGGAATACGTTTTTCCATCCGTACCACAGATAGGAGCAAATTCCATAGTACAAACATTTGGAACAGTATTTCCTGAAAGCGATGTTCCAGTTGCTATATCAATCTTGGTTTGTTCTTCCTTCACGAAGAATCGAGACGGAATCTGGTAAAAGTACTCCAGTGAACAGAGGACGATGATCGTCACGAGAAGGGTTGTGAGGATGGTCATGACAGAGGAATTCCCCTCTGATGATGGTTGATTTTGTTGATTCATATGAGAAAGTTAGTACCATTCTATTCTCGCGGAAACAAGAGAAAAATCAAGTAGAAATCCGAAAAAACTACCACTGAATTTTAGATTTCCCATATTCACGGAGAAAATCATTCGTACGAGAAAATGGCTTCGAACCAAAAAATCCATTGTACGCAGAGAATGGACTCGGATGTGGGCTCGTGATAATATGATGTTTTGTGGCGTCAATGAGAATCTTTTTCGAAATCGCAAAATTGCCCCAAAGGATAAAAATAATCTCTTCTCGTTTCTCAGAAAGCGCGCGAATCGCAGCATCAGTGAGCTGTTCCCATCATTTTCCCTGATGAGAGGCAGCGAGTCACTCACGGACTGTGAGTACGGCATTGAGGAGGAGAACTCCCTGCTCTGCCCAATCTGTAAGATCAGTTTCTATTCTCTTGATACCGAGATCAGATTCGAGTTCTTTGAAGATATTTTTGAGGCTCGGCTGTGCTTTCGATCCATTGGGAATAGAGAATGAGAGACCCATAGCTGCTCCTGGTGTATGATACGGATCTTGCCCAAGGATGACAACCTTCACCTGATCGAAGGGAGTCGTATCGAAGGCACGGAAAATATTTTTCCCTTCTGGATAGCATCGAGTCGTCCTGTATTCTTCCCTCACAAAAGCAGTTAAACTCTCCCAATAGGGCTTCTCGAATTCGTCTCTGAGAACTTCGTGCCATGATGAATCAATTTTAATACTCATAAATAATTTGTCATATGTAAAATAATATGCTACTATTATAGCATATTATTTTTTAAGAAAATACAAATATGTTAGATCAAATTTCAGGTCATGTTGCTATGTCTGGCTGAACAAATTCAGCACTGACTAGTAAATTAGTTTGAGAAGCTGTACAAGGTATTACTGATAATATCCTTGATGAAAATGAAATGACAGAGCTTGTTCAATTATGAAAAGAAGTACATATAACAATGTCAGACGAGCAGAATTTACGATATAGTGTACTTATCTGAATGTGATATGGTGGACTCACTCGAGATGAAGTTCTCAAATATATTGAACTATATAAAAATGCTCAAAGGCTTTGAGGTATACATAGACTTGAACAAGAGTTGCAAAATGAATTTTTAAGGTTTCAAAGCAAAATAACTAATTGAAGAAGTAAATTTGGATGAAATATTAAAGATATTCATTAAAAAACTCCAGAAATCTGGAGTTTTTTATTTAATTCGGTTGATTCTCGATATACTCAGTGATATAAGCATCCGAATTGTCCTCAGCGACGAGGAGGCGATACGCTCGGTAAGTATTATCTGAGAGTCGAGCATACTGGAAGCTGTAGTTCGTGAGCGGAGCAAAGGTAATCTGTGCATTTGACCCGGGAAGGATAATATAGGATGGATTCACATATCCTGCAAAGACCGATTCCATCGCACCGATACTTCCGGGATTGACTGTATAGCCATTGATAGCTGTGGAAGTATTCTGACCATTCACATATTGAGATCGAGTCGTTCCTGCCTGATACTGGGATCGACCAGAGATACCGAGGATATTGTAGACATTGGTGGAATTCGATCCAGCAGCGGGGATATAGAGATAGTTCTTGTAGCGCTTACTCACATCAGCTCGATAACTGTGGGAAAAATAACTTCCATTATCGACAAAGGAATTGGTATCGAGTCAGAGAATATTTCGGTTCAGTGTCGATGTTCCGGTCTCGAGGTATTCGACAACAAAGGCTTCAGAATTATCTCGCGCGATGTAGAGCTTGTAGATACGGTAGAGCCTATTCGCACCGGTTGCGATCGCCTGACGATTGAAGTCATCAGCTCCGAGTGAAGTATAGGTATCGATCATATTCGACGAGAGATTGTAGGTCGTTTGACTCGTTTTCGTCGCATTATTTGCGAGATTTCGAATATTCTGGACTCGACTGCTGTCATTCTCATTTCCAAATGATACGGCGATAGTACGCCCCTGAGCCGTAGACAATGTACGAATGATCGACGTTGCTATGAATTGATTCGAATAGGGCTGACTGTTATTGTAGGCATTCGTCTGTGGGATGAATGTATAGACGTCATAGTCGCGGTATGTGTTCGTATAGGTACTCGAATGTGTGAGATCCACACGAGTCTGGGTCGAGCTGTAGGTATCGATCGGAAGTGTTACCGCCGAGACACTGGCGACTCCATAATTCGAATAATTCGGTGGAGTGTAGGTATTGTAGTAGGTCTTCGAGTAAGGATAGTTGTACTGATTCTGTGAGTACGGGTTGTAGTAGGTTGTATTGTTCGAGTTATTATAATTGGAATTATAGTTGGAGTTATAATTGTAGCCATTATAATAGTTTCCATTGTTATAATAATTCCCATTATTGTATTGATCTCGTGGTGGGGTGACGAGAAATGGATCATAGACAGAACAGGTTGAACAATTCCCGCCAGAGACTCCAGCAATTGCATTATCGAGTTCATCGATGATATTCTCTATTTCAGTGAGCGCTGTTCCAGAATAGAGATTCGACTTCTGCCGTTTGACATAGGTTGACCTGAGATTGATGAGAGCATTGGTGATCTCCGCTGTGGAGTATCCAGAACGACGAAGTCCCTCGATATAGGTATCGACAAAGTTCGTTGCCTTAGAATTCGAATTGTAGGTGTACGGTGAATCGTAGAGATTCTGTGAACGATGGAAGACACTTCCTCGTGCTGATACCGAGAGTGTACTCGTGAGAAAAAGTGAGCAGACGATGATTCAGGCAAGAGAGCGTGTGAATTGAGAAATATGAGCATTCATAGTGAGAATTGAGTTATACTAGACAATTCATATAATACTTGTTTTGATAAAATGTCAAGGAGTTTTTCGAGGAAAATAAAATATCCCCGGTTACCTGAGGATATTCTTAATTATGGAGTGACTGTGACTGGAGCCTGGAAGGTAGATGTTCATCATGAACCGGTACAACTGAGGAGATAAGTTGTTGATCGTATTGGTGTATGAGATATTGATCCTGAGAGAGTGCCTGGAGTAGGTCCATTTCCACTATCAAGTGTACAGGAATTCGTATACGTAGAAAACCAATTGAGTGTTGTACTTTGACCGAGTTTTATGTTATTGGGATTGGCAACGAGAGTAGTGAATGGTTGTGGTGCAGGATAACTAAACTGGATGGTCTTCGAGATACTACCGCCTGGTCATTCACAGTATATAGAAAATCGAGGTGGATTTTGTAAAATTGATCATCAATAAATAACTTCTGAACCACTAAAAGTAGGTGTTCTCGGTCACGGGATTTTTGATTCTCAATAATAGCATTCTGTTGCGTATTTAGAGAACCAGTCAACTCTTGCTGATCAGTAAGGACTTATCACAAGCAATGCTGAAGTCATATAGAGTTCAGGTTTTGGGTATGTGATACTCACAGGAACTACTTTCGTGTCTGAACCTCAGAATCAGACACAGGTGATGGCAAAATTTATGACAGAAGGAAGTGCTGGTCCAAAGTTTGGTTGAACAATAGGATAGACTTGTGTTCCACTGAGAGCAATAGGGGGAGTGTATGGACCATTGGGAACTCCAGTTCCCCAATAACATCCAGTTGCACTGGTAGATGACCAAGTGACCGTGATGGATTGTCCTGGAGTAATAGTTGTTGGAGTGACAGTGAGGTTCACGACAGGTTTTGGCTGAACGATGGTGACGGGGACTGATTTCGACACAGAACTGAATTCACCAACACATAAAACCAACACATTCATAGATTTCGAAGGAGCGGTGAATGTCTGAGTTCCAAATGTTGGAACTGGCTTTCTCTCAGTAGTAGTCGTGGCAACATAACATGTATCTACGTTGATAGCTGCCCATCTCACAATGACTAGTTGTCCTGGAAAACAGGATTCGGGGTCACAGAAACCGTGAGTTGTGGCTTCGGCACTGGAAGTGCAGCAGCAACTCCAAGTATAGATGGAATTATGCTCGCTATGAGCATACTGATACCGATGGTGACTCAGAGAATGAGACGCTTCATGGGAAAGAAGTGAGAATATAAAGGTAAGCATCATTATGGGTAATTTTTTTATTGTCAAAATTCAATTCACAAAAATCCCTCCACCTGACCGTGAAGGGATTTTTTTAAAGCTTTATTATTTTTGGACCGAGACATGGATTCTTTGGAGAGTTGAATTGTATGAGTATATATCCAACCTTCTAATACTTTAATCTTCCAATCTTCTATTACACCAGACTGGTACTTGATGTCGTGATCTCAAATGAATCTCGAGAGTCATCATAGCCAGTACTTCCATCCGATTCATGAGAGAAGAATTCTCCAACATCACGGTTGTTCTCGAAGTAGTTCAGTGTTGGGATGAGACGACCGATGATTACATTCTCCTTCAGTCCTTCGAGGTTATCGATCTTGCGAGACGTCGAAGCATCGACGAGCACACGGACAGTCTCTTGGAACGATGCAGCAGAGAGCCACGACTCCGTGAAGAGTGAGATCTTCGTGAGACCGAGGAGCATCTGGAGACCAATAGCTTCCTTCATTCCTGTTTTCGCGAGTTCACGATTCTCCTTGCGGAAACGGATGATATCGACGATATCTCCAGGGAAGAATGTCGAATCACCCGCATTGGTAATCTTCACCTTCGAGAACATCTGACGAACAATGAGTTCGATATGTTTCGCATTCACAGTCTGACCCTGAGATGAGTAGATCTCCTTGATATCCGAAACGATATAGAGTTCTGTCGAGAGTGGACCAGCAGTATCCATGAGTGACTGGATATTCACGTGTCCTTCGGTGAGCTTCGCTCCAATCTTCACAGTATCTCCAATCTTCACGAGGAGGTTGCGTCCTGCAGGAACACTAAATGTGCGAATCTCTGGAATAAGATCTTCAATGACGACCATATCATCTGTCATTTTTGTCACTCGACCCGCATTCGATACTTGAATTTTTTGACGAGTTTCTTTGGACTTCGCGATGATCTGTTTTTCTTCAACGGTATCACCTTTTTTCACGAGGAGCCCCATAGTTGTATCTGTGACGTAATACTCGCGAAGTTGACGATCAAGAGCTTCATAGGTGAGAGTCACTTCTGATCCTTCACTTTCAATATCGATAATCTTCCCTTCGTATGGAGCAATCTCTGCAAGGTATTTCGGTGCTCGAGCTTCGAAAAGCTCCTCAACTCGAGAAAGACCTGCAGTGATATCCCCTCCTTCCTTCGCAACTCATCCTGAGTGGAAGGTACGCATCGTGAGCTGCGTTCCTGGTTCACCGATCGACTGTGCGGCGATGATACCGACAGGAGTACCGATCTTCACGATATCGCTTGTCGAGAGGTCAAGTCCATAACATCGCTGACAGACCCCTTCTTCTGTCTCACAAGTGAGCACGGATCGTACTGAGACCTGCATTGCAGTCGACTCGAGGATAAGTCTGAGAATCTCCTTCGTGATGAGTGTTCCAGCAGGGACAACAAGTGTACCATTTGCCTCGAGCACATCCTGAGCTGTGAATCGACCAGCAATTTTGTTCTCGAAAGTATCACCAAAGAGACTCTTGGATTCGGTACGATCGAAGGTTTCGAAATGAATCGTTCCACAATCATACTCTCGGACGAGAATATTCTGGGCAGCATCGACAAGTCGACGTGTGAGGTATCCTGATTGAGCCGTCTTGAGGGCAGTATCTGCCTTTCCTTTTCGTCCTGAGTGGGTATTGATAAAATACTCAAGAACCGAGAGTCCTTCCTTGTAGTTTCCCTTGACTGGAAGTTCGATAATCTCACCAGTAGGAGAAGCAACGAGACCCTTCATACCACAGAGCTGGGTGACATTTCCCCATGAACCTCGGGCACCAGAATCGACGAAGTTGTAGATCGGATTTTTTGGGTCGAAATTTTTCTTCATCTCTTTTTCGACACGAGACTTGATCGCACCCCACACCTGAAGTGACTGGAGGTAGCGCTCTTTTTCTGTGACCATCCCATGCCAGAAGGCTTTCTGAATATCCTTGATTTTTTCTTCTCCTTCTTGGATATAGATATACTTTTCTTCTGGAATATGCATGTCAAATGCAGAAACCGTCAGACCAGAGAGAGTCGCATACTTGAATCCGAGGTTCTTGATCGCATCAGCGAGAAAGGCTGTTCGCTCTCCACCGAGGATATCAAAGGATCGGGAAAGCAGTTTTTTTGCTGGATTTTTTCCGATTGTCTCATTCACATAGCCGAGCTCCTTTGGAAGAATCTCATTGAAGAGGAATCGACCATAGGTCGTATCGAGAATTTTTCCATCGATACGGATCTTCACGGGCGTATGAAGGGTGATAATCTTGTTCTCATAGGCAATCATCGCATCATCTCCACCCAGGTAGACATACTTCGGCTCACCTGGTTCAATCTTGGTCAGATAATAACATCCGAGAATCATATCCTGCGATGGAGCTACGATTGGCTCACCATTCGATGGATTGAGCATATTCTTCGATGTCACCATGAGGTTCGCAGCTTCGTTCTGTGCCTCGATCGTGAGTGGGAGATGGACTGCCATCTGATCTCCGTCGAAGTCCGCATTGAAGGCGGTACAACAGAGTGGATGGAGTCGGATTGCCTTACCATCGATGAGTACTGGACGAAATGCCTGAATACCGAGTCGGTGGAGTGTCGGCGCACGATTCAGGAGCACATACTTGCCGTCAATCACTTCATCAAGTGTATCCCAGACTTCCTTGGTACGTTCTTCGATTATTTTTTCTGCATGCTTCACATTGTAGGCGATCTCACGTTCGATGAGCTTTCCGATAACGAATGGTTTGAACAGGGTGATAGCCATAATTTTCGGAAGTCCACATTCATTCATCTTGAGTTGAGGACCGACGACTATAACCGAACGACCAGAGTAGTCGACACGTTTTCCGAGGAGGTTCTGACGGAATCGACCCTGTTTCCCCTTCAGGATATCTGCGAGAGATTTGAGCTTTTTCTTCGTTGCAGTCGTATATCCTGGACGATTGGATCGGACATCGCCATTCAGGAGCATATCGACCGCTTCCTGGAGCATTCGTTTCTCATTCTTCAGAATGACATCTGGAGCACCGAGTTCAGAGAGCTTGCGGAGACGATTATTGCGGTTGATGACACGACGATAGAGGTCATTGAGATCTGATGAAGCGAATCGACCACCATCGAGCTGGATCATGGGACGGAGATCTGGAGGAAGAATCTGGAGGGCTGAGAGGATGAAATTCTCAGGACGCTGACCTGATTTAAAGAGGGATGAGGCAAGCTTCAATTTCTGGAGAATCTTTTTTTGTTTGGATTTCGGTGCAGTTCTGAGTTCAGCCTGATGTTCCGCGATAAATGCCTTGAGGTCAATACGCTCAAGAAGGAACTTCAGATGCTCTGCACCTGTTCCACCCTTGAAGACGTGAGGAAATTTCTCATAGATCACGCGATAATCGAGCTCTCCGATCACTTCTGCGACCTTCAGAACCTTGAGGAGATCTCTGAGCTTTGCGTACTCCGTATCGAGCTCATCAATACGACGAGTATGGAGTGTCTCGAGCTCGTGGAATTCCTTCTTCGAAATTTTCTTCTCTTCGAGTTGGAGTGTGAGCTCACCGATCGTTTGCTGGACTTCCCTTTGAAGGGTTACTTTTTGGTTCTTATAGGCATTTTCAAGTTCCTTGATCGACTCATCACGCTTCTCTTCATAGACTTCAGTGATGATGTACGAAGCAAAGTAGACGACTTGTTCGAGTTTTTTCACTGAAATATCAAGAAGGAGCCCAATACGAGATGGGACACTCTTCAAATACCAGATATGTGCTACGGGTGCCGCGAGTTCGATATGCCCTGTACGTTGACGACGAACCTGAGAGGTCGTGACCTCGACACCACATCGTTCACAGATGACACCCTTATAGCGGATACGCTTGTACTTCCCACAGGCGCACTCATAGTTCTTGCGAGGTCCGAAGATCTGCTCACAGAAGAGTCCTCCACGCTCAGGGCGCTGCGTTCGGTAGTTGATCGTCTCAGAGATGAGGACTTCACCATAGGAGAGTCCACGAACATCTTCTTTCGAAGCGAGTCCGACAGAGATCGCACGGAGATTGTCGAGATTCTTCCCGACGGTGATATCGCGGCGTCCTGCGTGCTTCCCGATCTGGGAGTAGTCAGTGATCTTGTCATTGAGAAAATTTTCAAGATCTTTGGTCATTGGAAACATA
>JANPGO010000024.1:0-27663 GCA_031423995.1 Candidatus Altimarinota bacterium
GCATATATTCGTGAAAAGAGATCAAGTGGAATCTCGATCGTCTCCGCATGAATATGATAGTCGCGAATATCAGATGTATCAATACCTTTGAATGTTCCGAGCCCAACGTGGAGGGTGATATACTCTTTTGGGTTCTCTATAGCATCCATGAGTTCTCTCGTGAAGTGGAGTGATGCGGTCGGGGCGGCAACAGATCCATCTATTTTTGCAAAACTTGTCTGATAATCTCGCTCTTTCTCTTTCGAATATGTGATATATGGGGGCAGGGGAAGCTCTCCATAGGTTTCCATGAGTTTCTCTATCGTTATATCATGTGCCTTCAATATCCTTCCTGATTCTGATACAGCAGCGATCTCGAGATATCAAGTATCAAAGTGTATTTTTATTCCAATTTGAAACTTCTTCCCTGGGCGCACGAGGGCTTCGAATGTCCCATCTGGGCACTTTTGACAAAAAAGGATCTCACCTTCACTGATACTCCCATGGGTACCATCAGATTTTGTGATTTTGTGATTCTTGAGCGTTATACGAGCAGGAAGAACTCGAGAATTATTGAAAAAAAGCACTCGATCGGGTTCGATGATTTTTGAAAGGTCGAAAAACGTTCATTCGAATGCAATCTCGCCACTTCATCGATTTCCGACGAGGAGCCGAGCATTATGATGCGGATGGACTGCTTCCTGGGCAATGAGTTCTGGAGGGAGTGAGTAGCGGTAGGATGTGAGGTCGAAAATCGGTTCCATGTCGAAATAGTAATGCGCGGAAGTATACGACAATTCTTCTCGATGACAATCTTTTCCTCGAAAATTCTCTTGGGGTTTTCACCCTTTTCTCTATGATCGGATACATGATTCGCACGTTTCTCTTACTTTCACTCATTTTCTCACTTTCGGCGTGTTCCGTCCTCTCGATTGAACATCCTCCAGTAGTCTCATCGGAAAAACAAGCACCACTCTATCAACAATCACTCAATCCTGATCTGCGTGTGGAGCTCGCGAAAAAGCGGAAAAGTTATATCTCGGGTATCCGAAAAGGAGATTACTATTCCCTCAGAAATAACTCTGAAGAAGCCCTATCCTACTACCTCCAAGTGGCTGAGAAAATCCCAAAAGACCAAGTGGTTCGCAAGAAAATCGGTCATGTCTATGCACTGGAGAAGAACTGGAAAGCAGCCTATGAGAACTATATTCAGGTACCGATCGAAGAACTCACATTCGATGAACAACAGAGGATGTTCCAGTCACTTTTTTTTGACGAATCTCAACTGGATCGTATTGGAGAGATTATGAAGATTCCTATGGGGACAGGCGCACGAGATTACTTTCGGGTGGTTGATGTTTGCTATACGGGGGTACATAATTGCGTTCTCACGATCGGGAGTTATAGTTGAGCAAATCAAGAGATTCATGATCTAGATGCGACTCTGACAGGTGCTATTCTCATCTCACCTGACTTTCAGTATCGCAATCTCGCACTCGCAGCGAAGTTCTATGAACAAGGAATGTATGGAGCGAGTTCTCGTATTGCAGAAGAGATTCTCAGAAATCGCCCAGATTATCTCGAGGTCATAAAAGTACTGGGCTTCTCTGACTATGAACTCGGGAAGTATGCAGAAGCAAAAAAACAACTTCTCAATTATCTCGAAAAAAATCCAAAAGACCTCGAATCGCTCATTCGTATGGGAGAAATCTATGCACACCTTGGAGATCTTGTTTCTTCGAATCTTTCCCTCAATAATGCTATCTTAGCTGGATATACACCCAAGACTGATCTTGAGCGTCGACTCGCCTACAACTATTCTCTTCTCGGGGATACGGCAGGACTCATGAAGGTAATGAACTACCTTCTTCAGGAGAATGATGTTCGTGAAGATGACTATGCTGTCGGTATCTCTGTTGCCATCGTAGAAGGGGATCTTCCCCATGCCAAAACCTGGTCACTCGATGGGATCAAAAAATTCGAAAGCTCAACTATGCTTACACCCCTCTATATCGAGACCTTAAGGCTTCTCGGTGAGCGAGATGCTGCAGAGATGATTATTTCGAATGCTGATATCGCATCGAGCCTTCGAGAGAATCCGAACTTTCTCCTCCAGGAAGCGATCCTCCTCTTCGAACAGGGAAAGTATGATGATGCGAAAAGGAAGTTCGAAAACCTCTCAAGTTATGAAGATTGGCCAGGAGTCGTTGAGGAAGCAAGTCAATACCTGAATTCCCTGAAGTCACTCCAGTCCAATTCTGGAGGGGGATTTTTCCATTAGAGTCATGTCAGAATAACTTTCCAAAATTTCTTTTATCATATTGCTGGTAACAACTTGTAAATTCCTTTTCCTTGACTCCTCCAGAAGTCTGGGTACACTTGGCGCATGTTTCGCTCTGATTTTCCGATTTTCGCATCCCATCCCGATCTTGTCTACCTCGACTCTGCTTCGACTGCCCAGAAACCCCGTCATGTCATTGACGCAATGTCGAAGATGCTCGAAGAATCCTACGCCAATATCCATAGAGGAGCCTATGATCTCTCAGAAATGGCAGAGGCGTATTATGAGTCTTCGAAAGAACACGTTGCAAGGTACCTCGGCTGAGTCTCTCGCCATGAGATCGTCTATACCTACAATGCAACCTATGCATTCAATCTCCTCACTCGCTCACTCGTGAAGTCGGGTATTTTGAACAAGGGCGATCATGTGCTCCTCTCCCTCGCAGAACATCATGCGAATATTGTCCCTTGGCAGATCCTTGCCGAGGAGTACGGAATCATCATCGATTGGATTGACCTCCATCCTGATGGAACGATTGACTACGATTCACTCGAACGACAACTCCCGCAGGTGAAGGTGCTCAGTATCACGGGTGCCTCGAATGTGACCGGCGAA
The DNA here is from genome assembly GCA_031423995.1 of Candidatus Altimarinota bacterium. Taxonomy (GTDB): domain Bacteria; phylum Patescibacteriota; class Gracilibacteria; order BD1-5; family UBA2023; genus STC-74. The sequence goes on from JANPGO010000024.1 coordinate 2,876, forward strand.
GTATTGGATTTAGAAAAGGTGAAATGATTTTTTGCGAACTGCAAACGACAAACTGCCAACGACAAACCCCCACTGTTTATCCTCGATGGTTCTCAACGGTTTCCGCATATGGAGACAGACGTACGGAAGTATGGGATTGATTTCTTCATCGCCACAGGCCACAAGGTGATGTCTGACACGGGGATCGGATTTTTCTATGGGAGAAAGGACCTCCTCAAGATGATGGAACCAGCATTTTGCGGCGGGTGAGCGATCAACTCGGTCACACGTGATGGGTATGAAGCTGCAGGTCTTCCACACCGATTCGAGCCTGGGACACCTCATATTGTCGGAGCACGCAGCCTCCTCGCGAGCCTCGAATACATAGAGTCAATTGGGGGTTTTAAAGTGATAGAAAAATACGAACGAGAACTCACAGAATATGCTCTCGAACAATTTGCACAACTCCCTTCGAATATACGACTTCTGGGTTCAAAAAAATCCGAGAATCGTCTCGGGGTCTTCTCATTCGTCTTCGAGGATAATCATCCTCGTGATATAGCTGATGCTCTCGCTGAAGCTGGGATCGCAGTACGAGCAGGACATCACTGTACTGATCCACTGCATCAATTTCTCGGTATCCCAGCCTCTCTCCGTATGAGCCTCTATATCTATAATACAAGGGAGGATGTGGAGAGGTTTATTTCTCTTTTATTCGAGACCTTCAATTTCAAGGGCATATTCTAGTGCATAATCTCTTGATTTTCACCTTGCGATGAGGTCCATTACAGCGATCCTTCCACTTTCAGATAATTTTGTGCTCTCAAAATCTATTGCTGGATCAGTTTGATTAGGATAAGGTAGCTCAGCACCATTGATAAAAGCATGTATATTATCAACCATTTCTCCTATAGTCCGCCCCCAGAATATATGTATTGGAATCTCTCTTCAAAAATTTTCACGCATTCTACCTTTACTACGCGTATCATATTGTTCAGTACCAAAATCGACACCTATTCGTATAGCAGAGATTCTTGACATATCATCGCCTTTATAAATTTTACTAATAATTACACAGTCTTCTCAAAACATGTACTCTCCAATCTGCATCCCATCAATAAGCTTAGTACATATTAAATTTCTCGCTCGATCAAGTTCTCTTGGATTCACTTGTGCTTCACGGATATCAGATGGTGTTTGAGTTGGTTGATTAGCGGTCATAGTATAAATATTAAAAGTATGTGTTTATAATACATTAATAAAATATATAATCAAGTTTATCCAACGAGAATATCACTAAAGTCTTCCTTTACGCCATCCTGACGACATTTATGGATAGCATTCTTGATCGCGAGGAGGCCGATGAGCGAGGCATAGCGACGACGTGGCGAAATATCCGTTCCGATATGTTCATGGACGAATGATTCGTTGAGTTTCAATATATCAGTCAGATTCCATTCTACGAGGACCTCTCCCGTGATCGACACACAGGCGGTGGCGATGATCGACATATATCCGTCGAAAGAGAATTCTACGAGAAGATCATCCTGGATCACGAGGAATACCTCAACGACATCGGCACAGATACGATTGGATTCTCTGTATCGGATGGTTGCATGCTTGAGGATTCCTTTGTTCGGAGGATTTTGCGAATATTCGATGATGAGGTCTTGGGAAGACATGACGTGTTGGTATAAACTATGAGGTATAAACTATGAGGTATAAACTATGGAATAGCATAGTTAGTATCTTATAGTTTATAGTTTATTTAGTGGTGTCCATGGTCATCATGATCGTCATGGTGGTCAGAGTGATTATCATGACTGTGACTTTCGTGACCATGGTCGTCATGCTCATGGGAATCGTGGTGACCATCTTCGGCATCTTCTTTCTTGCACCAGATATACGCCTCATACCAGGTTGCCTCGATGAATATCTCGAGTGTGGAGTTCAGGTGAACGATCACGATGAAGAATACGAGGCTGAGAAGTCCGAAAATCGTGAGAAATATGAGCTTCAATCCTACAACGCTAAAAAATGCAATAATGCTCGAAGCCACGAAGGGAAGTACGAGAAAGAAGAGTGCGACGATGATCGTCCGGAGGTAGAGGAGAATCATCGTATAGTAGAGTTGGGCGGTGATACCGATGTGCCTGACTGCCATTCCTGTTGATGCTGAGAGCGCCTGAGTGATTCCTTTTTCTTCGAAGATGATGAACATTTTCGCATAGGCAAAACACATATTCACAAAAAATGAGAATATAAGGTAGCCAAGCATGATATAGGAAATTGGTGCGAAGTATGCCGTTCAGAATACTCGTAGGAGGAGGATATAGAAAGTGATGATCGCAAGTGGGCGAAAAATCGCAACGACATTGTGCGCTTCAAAAAGGGGGAGAAAGTGACGAAATCCATCGAAAAGTCATTGGATTGTGCGACGATACTTCGTCCCATTCGACTTCCTATAGGAATGAATCATCTCGATGAGTCCTCACTCAGCAATTGGTGCAATGATCATATAGACGATGAAGAGGAGAGCAAGTCCGATGAGAACTTCGACGAAGTATGTCTTGTGTGCGAAGTTCGCCAGGGCTTCGAGGAATTGATCCTTCTTATGAAAGACTACTACATACGTAAAAGTCACCTGATACATGAGGATCAGGAGCAGCCAGAGCATCCCTATGAGCGAAGGGATAAAATTCAGTTTCTTGAGCGAGTGGAATCGCGTGATGAGTTCCCAGGCGGAGAGGACGATCGATTCTTTCATAATTTTTGTCGTGTTCGGATACTAGGGGAATGCTTGTTTCCAGATCCAACCAAGGAAATCAACAATTCACTTTCCATCGGTTCTGATCACATACGTATCCTTGATACTCGATGTTTTGAGTACAGAATGAAGGGTAGAAATATCTTGAAATTTCGATACAGAAGCTACTCCTTTGAGATTTTTATCGATATAGAGCGTATGAATAGGATTGGAGATAGCATAGAAGAATCATTCCTCACCCATATACGTGAGAATATCTCGTTCGATAGATTCAGTTTCTGTCTTTCCTGATGCGATTCTGAGACTTGCGAAGAGTGCATCGAGTTTTTTACTTTCTATTTTCGAGAAATTGATACCATTCTTCGCTTCCGAGGAGAGGAATACTTGTCCAATTCGAGAAAGCCTTCCATTCGCTTCAAATCCAATAATGATATAATCATAATCTTTATTTCCTGATTCGAGCATTTTCTGGAGGTCTTTCGTCGAAATGGGTACAACTTTACTCTTGATACTGAGGCTCTGGAGCGCTACACTGACATTATTTGCATACCCTTCGAGTGAGAGAGGATCATCCTTGTAGGCGATCTTCACTTCAAATGGTTCATTTTTCGCATTATAGTAGTATTTCGGATCGAGAACTTTGATTTTTTCTTTGAGTTTCTCTGATTTTGCTCGTCGTTCCTGCACCTTCTCTGGAGTATTGAGGAGCTTCAAGTATTCAGTATCAACACCTTCTCGCAGGGTTTGGAGGGCTCAAGATTGGGTTGAATAGTAGACGGTAATTGTATCTTTGAGAACTTGGTTGGTATTCTCCGTCAATTCAATGGTATACGTGTTTTTTCCTTCACTGAGAGTCGCATCCTGGAGGGAGACACGATAGAGAAACTTCATATCTCCAGGAATATATTCTTTGAGTTCATAGCCATTGATCGCGACCTTTATTGTTGTATTCGGAATGGTTCCCCCGAGGAGAATTTCTCCTCCAGCAATCTCACTGAAGAATATTTTTTTATTGGTCGGTTGAGTAAAATAAGCTGTTTTTCCATAGTCGATACTTACACCTGTCAAGATGCCTGTATCAAGTCTCAGAAGTGTGAGACTCTCATCTGGCTTCATATACCCGAGTGATTTCATGACATCACTGAAGTTCTTGGAGAGTTTGATATCTGTACTCCCTGTCGATTTGAGAGAGAAAATATTGAGAATAGCCGCCTCGTTCATATCAACCTTCCCTGAGAAACTTTCTGCAATCTTCCCGATGAACTGTTGTCTGATCTCCTTCGAGAGTCTATCGGTATTCGCAAAAAGTCCGATGTATTCATAGAGTGAATACTTATAGGGTGCGAATCTCGGTCAGAGTATGAGTTTCTCATTCTTCACGGGAGGTATGATGATACTCAGATTGTCTGTACTTCGTTCGACTGCAGGAAGGTCTGGAAAGAAGAGGAAATTATATCGATCGAGCCATCATTCTCCACCATTTTTCTCATCTCGTACCAGTGTGATACGATCGAATCAGAACTCCCCATTATGTTCTTGTCCACTGAAAGAGTATGGTCATGAAGTGATGTATCACTCAGGACTGATACGTCCTGTCTTGATCCGTTCGATCATATCTGATCTGATAATCGGATAGGTGAGAACATCGAGCATGAGAGAATTTTTCTCCTTAGCACTGATCTCTATTTCATTCTCTCCGCGAGAGACGGCTGTCACATTCTTCATGAATGGTGAGAGTTTATCATTCCCACTGGTACGAAGTGCCTGATAGGTTGCGATGATGTCTTCGACCTGAATCTTGGTTTTATCCGACCAATATTGATCCTTCTTCAAGATACAGTGCACCTTCGCGAGATCACTAATATCACATGTTCCAATATCACCCTGATATTCGCCCTTACTGGCATCATAGCGAATGAGTGGTCGATAGAGAAACTTCAGGACAAGGTCTTCATATTTATCCTTCGAGTAGTTCAGTGGATTGGGAATCCCAGGGCTCTTTCCGACAATTCCGATATTGATACTTCCCCCACGTACTCACATAGACATCCCATCCTCATAGATATAGACTCAGATCAGGTGGACGAGAAATATTCCGGCAATGATGGGTGCAAAAAAAAGAATTTTCCTGCGGAACTCTATAACATTCAGTTTCATAAGGAGAGATTCAAAAGTGGATTGAAGAACTATCATCAATGCCAATAATCTCAAGAGTTTACCCGATAAAGAAGGCAAAAAGTGATGCTCCAATAAAGATCGCGATCACGCCGATCGTGATATTATGGAGGATTTTTTCTGGACCTCTTCGTTCGAATTTTCCGAAATCATTGGAATTCGGTACGATCGAGAGTCCAGATCATTTTGCCTGGATCATCACGAGAAGGATGACGATAATTGCGAGAATGGTGAGAAGAATAATCATAAAAATGAGAGAAAAATCGCGCGTATTCTATGAGATTTCTTACTTTTTGCAAATTTTTGGCTTTTTTCGAAACTTCTGATATGATTTGTTCATGAACACGTATGTCCTCCGACTCAATCTCATCCTCCTCTGAATGTGTTTTTCACTTTCGCGTCTTTTTGCCGAAGGGGAACAAGATATTACAAGTTCGAGTTTCAAGGTGAATCTTGTTCCTTTGGATCCTTTTCCATGAGCCTCAAATCCAGGAATGGGCACATGAGCCCTGATCTATATACTTGGTCAGATTGCCGATATGCTCCTCTTCGCTGTACCAATTATTGCAGGAATATCATTCCTCGTGGCTGGATACTACTTCATCCTCTCCAGTGGGAATTCTGATAAGGCAACTCAGGCAAAAATCATTATCAAGTGGAATCTCGTTGCCATGCTTGTTGCATTTCTCTCCTATGGTATTGTGAATCTCGTCCTCTATATCCTCAATCTTATCTAATCCCATGAAGTTGCTTCGTCATTCGGCTATCATCCTTTTCTTCACTCTCACAGGAATATCGAACTGATTCTGTGAATATACCCTGATTTCTCCACTGGAAGATAGGCCTGGAATACTTCCTTCGTGAACACTCGGTATCAATATTCTGACAAATGTTATTGCGTATGCGATCGGCATTGCCTCAATTCTCTGAGTGATCGGAGTGACCTGGTGAGGGATCCAGATGGTGCTCTCGACGGGAGATGATGAGAAGCTCAAGAAGGGACGCTATATCCTCATATATTCGCTCATTGGTGTCCTCCTTGCCGGACTTGCCTATTCCCTTGTGAATACCATTATGAACTTCAGAATATAATCAGAAAATACTATGCGTTTATTGTATCTCATCATTGCACTTCTCCCCATTCACATCTTCGCCCTCGAAGGCACATGAATCAATCCCAATAGTGGACTTATCAAAAATGCATGAAATTGGAATATGGAACGACTCATATCGTATGGAGAAGAAATACTGATCAAAGTGGTACTCCCTCTCGTTGTCGTGTGAGTCGCCCTCTATGTTGGCTACCACCTCCTGACAGCAGAAGGAGATGAAGAGAAGATGAAAAAAGCATTCAAGTCCCTCACGTATAGCTCTATAGGACTCATCGCTATCGCGTGTTCGTATGCTTTTGTTGCTATTATCTCAGGAATAACACTGTAGTTCTATGAAATTCTTTTTTCAACTTACACTTACTCTACTCTGTCTGTTTTCCTGACTGAGTCTTTTTGCGAGTCCAAGTGAATGCAATACTTCGACTTCTGATCCTGCTCAGTTCCTGAAAAATTGTGCAGGAGGTACGACCTGAATCCAACCTGGACCAGCTGGTCGTGCAGGAGTGAGAGATCGTGTAAAGATTATTGCTGAACGAGCTATAGCTTTTGGTGGAATACTTGCCGTATGAGCCATCATCTGGGCAGGGATACAGTATACAACGGCCTATGGAGATGATGAGAAACATAAACATGCGAAGACCACGGCGATCTATGCAGGAATCGGACTCATCCTCCTTATGGCAGGATTCTGACTGGTAGATATCTTTCTGAATTTTATTGGGATGATTGCAACAGCAGGGTAGATCTATGAAGCGTATTTTTTTTCTCATTCTCATTTCTGTATTTCTCATCCAGAGCGTGATGGCAGGAGAGAATTATCAAGTGACACTCATTGGATCAACGAGCGGACTCGATGCACGCAAAAAACTCATCGAAGAAGTGCTTGATACCGATGCGATGCGATTCGGTTATAGTACCCTCTCGATTCTCGTCGATGCGAATCAGGTCGAACCACGGGGGAAAATGCAAGGGCATACGATCACGCTCTCCGCAACAGTTATTCGTGATAGCGAGTTCGTGAAGCTCCTGGTCCACGAAGTTGGACACTATGTTGATATCTATTCTCTTATTGCTGATGGGGGGAATACGGATCCTTCGGAATTATTCTATACTATCAGTTGGATTGACAAGACGACCAAGAAGTCAGGGGAATTGCTCTCAAGCTTTGTCTCCTGATATGCTGCGACGAATAAGTATGAGGATTTTGCAGAGAGCTTTGTCTTCTATATTTTTCACAATCGTGAATTCGCTGATCGCGCGATGAAGAATGATTCCCTTCGACAGAAATACCTCTTTTTTTCCCGAAATGTCTTCACATCAGGAGAGTTCACCGATACGGATTTCCGCGTGGGAAAAATCCCGGGCTATATCTGGGATACCACAAAAGTTCCTATTTCTGTACAAAAATACTTGTATTCTCTCGGATAATACATATAGTGAGCATCAGTGAATCTGGTCGGTGTATCTCTGTGAATAACGTTTGTAGAGATTTGTCGATCATATTCGGAGCGAAGAGCCTCTTCTCCTGAGTGATATTCTTGGATTTCTTCCTCCGACCGATGACATGTGACATTCTCCGTAGTCGTACTACGAGAGTTTTTATTCTCTTTTCGTCCAAACTATGTGACATATTTTTGGTGATACTCACGATATCACTTTCTGATGAGGCTCGTCTTCCCAGTGATCCGACCCTCGTCCTCCACGTGCACCAGCACCTCCCATTCCCCGTGAGCGCCGTACAGATTCGGAAGAGGCTGTACATAATGATCCACTTCCACGAAGGCGCCCAGAGGAACATCCACACGTTCGTACTGAAGCAAGTATTCCTCGTGCGATCGATGATGGACTTGGGAAACTTATAACTTCTATGAAGCCTTCATTCTTCCCTCAGGGAAATGAAGATGCACTCAAATTCACACTCCTCTCTCCTCCAGACTGAGTTGATCCACTGATGATCCTCCGTGGTGGTGATGGAACTATCCTTTTTGGAACAGGGTTTGGGACACTTGATCGGGCAGGAGAGACTTATAAAACTCTTCCTGATATGCGTCTCCCATTCAGCGAGAAGGATCGATTAGTTGGCTGGATTCTCTTCACTCCTGGGTTCGATGGGATATCATTTCAGCAGGTATTGCGACTCCTCGGATTTCCTCATGTGTATGCAACAAGAGATGTTATCGCATATATTCGTGATACGATACAGGATACTGTATTTCTCGATCAGTGTCGATTCTTTGAGATTTTTTCTCCGGGAATGCACGAGCGAAAAATCGGAGATTTTACCCTTCAGGAAAAAGAGTGATGAATTACGGTTCTTGCTTCTGGAGCAGGTATTTCTTTTTCCGCATCTGGAAGACATATATCAACGAATGTACCGACCTGTATGACTGACGGGGGAAGGCTCATTCTCAGAAAGGAGGAAGATACCCTTGTCGAGATGGGTGAGATAGTCCTCCTCTCGAAAAACCCCCTCACAAAGCATTCCCTTCGCTTCACCTTCGACACCTTCTATCACGATAAAAATTCGGTCGGTGTCGTTGCTGGCTATACACTCTCAGATCGAGAAATGCTCGCTGCTAATTGAGTCCTCACCTTCGTCCTCGAAGAAGATGCTCGAAGTCGAGCGATCGTCGGACATATTTTTATCGATTCTCGTGGATTCGTCCATTCTCAGGAGATGATGATGGTACACAAGGAGGTATTGAAGGGAATCCGGCATACCTATGAGCAGACTATTCTTGCCAATCCTCGCATCGAACGTTCCGAGCTCGTCCAGACACTTCGACGTGAGATCACCAAATACTGCTACCTCGTCACTGGTCGTACTCCCGTCGTGATGCCAGTCATTATAGAAAGGTAATGGAATAGTGAAAGGAATGTTTTTGTCATGCCGTAGGCATCCCTTTCAAAATCATCTTATGAAAAGATACATATACTGTGTTCATAAGTAAAAATAAAAAGCGATTCCTTCGCTTCGCTACGGAATGACAAATTTTATAATAACCAATTCATATGCGAAATAAACGATTTCAAAACAATACAGGAGTAGCTCCCAAAAAAACAGGAGCTCCCCGCAGCTTTTTCGACTCTGGAAAAAAAATCCAGAGTAACCTTCGACCGGGAGATTCATTTCTCTTCGAAGACTCCTACAAGCCAAAACGATCCTATCCATTTCTCACACCGACTCAGGCACTGAAGAAATACCTCTGAGATAAAGAAGAGCGTACCAAACCACTTTCGAAGGAGACTCTTCGCGTCATACCCTTCGGTGGTATGGAACAAGTGGGACTCAACTGTATGGGATTCGAATACGAAGATGAGATGATCATCGTCGATATGGGAATCCAATTTCCCGATCAGTATCAGTTCGGTATCAACTCCTCCATTCCCGACCTCTCCTACTGTCGTGGCAAAAAAGTTGTCTGAGCCTGCATCACTCATGGACATATCGATCATATCGGATGAGTCTACTACCTCATGGAACAGCTTGGGCGAAGTACTCCACTCTATGCGACTCCTATGGCATATGAACTCATCAAGCTCAAGCAAGCAGATATGGGTGCTACTCTCCCGAATATCCGCGAATACACTCGCTATGAGCCGATCCAGATCGGGAAGTACTTCCAGATCACACCATTTGTCGTCGATCACTCGATCCCTGACTCAGTCGGACTCCTCATCGAGACTCCGGTCGGGAGATTTGTCCATACAGGTGACTGGAAATTCGATAAATCCCCACTCCCGAATCGTCCATCCACGAACTATGAGTACCTCGAGACCCTCGGAAAACGTGGGGTTCGTGCCCTCTTTTCTGACTCGACGAATGCCCACCTCCTCGGTTCCTCTATCTCTGAATCTGCCGTCGTCCACTCGATGGAGGATATTTTCGAGAAGGCATCGGGACGCGTGATCACTGCGACATTCTCCTCGATCATCGATCGTGTGATGCTCATCATCTCGACCGCTGAGAAATACAATCGAAAAATCGTCCTCCTCGGACGATCGATGAATAACTATATCGATATCGCGATCAAGCTCGGCTATGTCCGACCAAAACCTGGAACTATCGTCACGATGGAGGATGCGGCACGACTCCCTGACAACCAGGTGACAATCTGTTGTACTGGAGCTCAGGGTGAGCGATATGCTGCTCTCATGCGTATCGTCACGGGTGAATCTCGAGATACGACACTAAAGACCGATGATACAATCATCTTCTCATCTTCGGTGATCCCAGGGAATGAGCGCGCAGTGCAGTGACTCTTCGATCTTATCACGCAACAGTGACCGAAGATCCACCACTACAAGGAATCCGAGATACATGCAGGATGACATGCGAAGGAGGAAGATACGAAGAAGATGATAACACTGATCCAGCCTGAGTACTATATTCCTATCTATGGATATACCCATATGCTCCGTGGAAATACACGGAATGCCTATGATCTCGGGTATGCGAAGGATAAGGTCATCGTGATGAAAAATGGAAAAATCCTCGAATTCACGAAGGATGCCGTCCGCGAAACGGACGAATACGTCTCGAAGAAGCTCATGACTGTGGATGGTCGTATGGTCGGCTACAGCGCCGAAAGAGAACTCCATGATCGATTCCAGATCTCCTCACAGGGAGTACTCGTGATTGGTATTGTGAAGAAGCCTTCAGGGTTCGCGATCAAGTATCAGACGGTCTGACTCCCGAGCGTCGATAAGGTGCCAACACTTGAAAAATCTCTCGATATGAGTATAAAGGATATACTTCGTGATCTCTCGAAGTTCAAGGATGCAGAATCATTTGTCTTGCATGTCGAACGCAAGGCATGTGATATCTGTCTGCACGAGATAGGAAAAGAGCCGAAAGTGGTAGTGGTTGTACAGTAATCTACTTTCTTTTTATGGCAGAAACTCCATGTTCATATGCAGAATATTTAGAAATGGATTTAGATGATTTGATGAAGCTAGCTAGAGATCAATTAGAGAAAAGAAAACCAACAGTTTGAGGCGTCGCTAATCGAGTGAGAACACAGTATGTTAAAATATTTCGAGGTACAGATTGCCCATGATCCCCGTTTAACATCTAGACACCATTATAAGGAAGACTTCTCGACTTCTCCGCCATGGCGGATTCGCTCGAAATGACATTTTAAGAACAATCCTAGAAAAATCCCACAAGTTGTGGGATTTTTCTTTGTCATCCTTGCGAAGCGAGGATCTGTATCTATAAGAAGAATTGGAACAGATTCTCGTAAACGAGAATGACAAGTTCGTATTAGTGGTGTCCGTGTCATCCGCCGCCACCTCACTTGAGTGCTTCCTTCATCGGTCCTGCACCACTTGCGAGACCGAAGAAACTCCCGATCATAGAAGTGATTCCCATATCGATCCCTGCCCCACCTGATTTTTTCCCACTATCTCCGTGACCATCGTCGTGTCATCCTGACATATATGTATAAGTTAAAAAATAAGATGGGAGTATTTTATATCAATATTTCATTTCTGTCAAGGAGACTTCTTTCTTTCTCTCAAATTGGTGATGACTAAAATTTGCAATTTCCCTCGTTTTTTCTATAATCCGCGAGCACGGTGGGTTACTCAAGTGGCTGAAGAGGCGGGTTTGCTAAACCTGTAGGGTGCCGCAAGGCGCCGCGAGGGTTCGAATCCCTCATCCACCGCCATTGTTTCAATGTACAATTTACAAATAATAATTTACAATTTCTGGATTGTCCATTATACATTGTTCACTGTTCATTGTTTTGGGGGTATAGCTCAGTGGTTAGAGCAGTCGGCTCATAACCGATTGGTCCCTGGTTCAAGTCCAGGTACCCCCACCACATATTATTAAAACCACTCCTAGAGTAATCTGGGAGTGGTTTTTTTTTATTGCATTTGCATGTATTTTCTTATACTTAATTGACTATATTCAAATATGCTATCACCTCAGATTCGTTGATTTTTTCTGCCCATATTTATAAAGCATAAGAGCATTTTTTTACTACTATTGCTTGATGGATTTGTTTCAGGAATTGCCACTATCATTACACCTGTTCTCCTCAAACTCGAGACAGATCAACTTGTCTGACAAAAAGGCGGAACATTCTTTTTCTGACAATTGAATGGTTTTCATATTTTTGTTTCTATACTTATTCTCATACTTCTCACAGATATCATTACTCGACTGATACAACGCATAAGTTGAGTATTTCTTGATGCAAGGAAAGAATATCTAACGAACCATATACAGCTTGAACTTTTCCAGAAGATGAGTCAAATGGAAGTCTGACGAGCAATGAATGGACGTTTTCGCAACATAGCAAGAATTCTTGATAGTGAATTTGGAAATTTCTCTAATACACTTATACATCTTCCTTGATGATTCCTCCAAAATATTATCCAAATAGCTGGAATAACAGCCATTTTCTCATATTTCGATATCCGCTTTCTTCTTATAGTTGTAATTAGTGCTATTTTCTCATACTTTATAGATAGGTATGCTGATATTCTTAGGCAAAAGTATGAAGTTCACTGGAAATTTTCTCTTGGGCAGAAGGCGTATTATTATAGTGAACTTATGCTTCGTTCTTTCTGACAGCTTGCTACCAATGGTGCAGTTAAGACAACACTTGATAGTTATTCACTTCTACTTAATGAACAGATTCGTCAAGGATTGAAAAAAAATTGGGCAGAGCTTACTTGGACAATTTCTGGTCTTCTGACGGGTTCGCTTTCGAAAATGCTTATAAAAATTATAGTAGGTTATAGTGTATTTGAGGGAACTCAGTCGATTGGTATTGTTGCTCTGGTTGTGAGTACGATGGGGACGGTCGAGGATACTATGAGAAATCTTATTGCAATTCGTAAAGATTATCTCCATTTTCGATTCCAGGAATCATCAATTCTTCTTTTTCTCGAGATGTGTGAACCGATAGGTGATATATCTATTCTTGATCAAGAAATTGAAAAAATTCACGGAAAAAATATCTGATTCTCATACCCAAACCTTTCTTTCTTTGAGAGAAGATATATGAACATTGTAGAGGACTTTATGAAATGAGGAAAAACAGGAAAACGATGGATTGATGAAGCATTTGAAGACTTGATTCGATGAATCGAAGAGGATATGGTACATGTGAATCCGACCATTCTTGAAAATACTTCTTTCATCTTCGAACGGGGAAAAATCTATGGAATCGTATGAAAAAATGGAGCTGGAAAGTCCACGCTGATGCATCTAATTGCTTGATTTTTTCGATCCTATTCAGGAGAAATTTACTACAATGGATTGGATATCAGGAATTGGACACCAGAATTGCTTGCTAGACAGGTATCTTTTCTCACCCAAGAACCATTTTTTATAGCATATGGATCAACGATTCGAGAGAATCTTTTACTTTGAGTTTCTCAGCCAAATGAGACATCTATCTGGGACTATCTCGAAAAATTCTGACTTGCGGAAAAAATACGAAAAAGTCCTGAAGGGCTCGAGAGTGAAGTTGGAGAAAAAATAGATTTCTCAGGAGGAGAAAAACAAATTCTCACATTTATCCGTCTTCTCCTTCAAGACCGTCCGATTATCATTATGGACGAAGGAACAAATCAACTTGATGCTGAGAATGAAATGATAGTAATGGACGAACTTCTAAAGAAGAAGCATGAAAAAATAATAATCTTTATTACACATCGAATGAGTACGATCTCTAAAGCAGATCAGATTTATTGTCTCGAAGGATCAACAATCTCAGCATCATGAAAGCATAAAGAACTTCTTACTGAAAATAATAATCCTTATGCTCGATTCTATCGTGCACAGGTAATGCATGAGAATGTTGTTTAGCTTACTACTTTTCCGAATTAACGATTTCTGTATTCTCCCCCTCCGAATTCTCTTTCATCTTCCCAATAAATCTATACAATCAGAGAAAATCTTTTTTCTGATGAAGCTCTTCGTTCGTATCATAGGTATTCTCATTCTCTGTATTGCTCTTTTTTGGCTCTATAGTGCCTATTTTTTGTCACTCTCACTCCCTCCACTTCCATCGTCTCTCGTGATCCGAGATGTGCACAGAGAGGAGATCGGGGAGATCATTGCTCGAGCGAGTATCAGACATCGCGATATTGCATTCGAGGATATTCCGAGCTTTTATCTGAGTGGACTTCTCTGGATCGAGGATCGAGATTTCTGGGACAATGACGGGATCAGTTACCGAGGGGTCACTCGGAGTCTTATTCACAATATCCGTGCATGAAGGGTGATCGAATGAGCTTCGACGATCTCGGCACAACTCGTACGGAATGCTCTCTGGATCAATGAAGATCGAGATCTCATGCACAAATTCCTCGAGTCCCTCTACGCCATCAGGATCAACCATATCCTGAGTAAGAAGGAGATCCTCGCCGAATATGTGAATCGTATCGGATTCGGATATATGAATTTCGGACTCCGATCAGCGTCACTCTACTACTTCGGCAAAGAGCCAAAATACCTCACAGAAGCGGAGCAAGTCGCACTCCTCGTGATCCCAAAAAATCCGAATATCTATGATCCTTTTCTCCATCCAGTCTCCTTCCAGAAGCGCTATGTACAGATATTGAATACATTCGAAAGTGGTGGACTCATGAGCTCGACTGATCGAGCGAGGATAGGATCAGAACATCTGGATTTCCTCACGAAGCATACTCCCATCCTCCCATACGTCACTGACTTTATCCGATCGAGTCTCACGGGAAGTGAAGTATCCACAGGAGTACTCCTGACGACGTTCGATCTCGGACTTACGAAATCAATCGATACTCTTGCTCGCTCGGTACTCGATGCACTCGCATGGCGCAATGTCTCTGACTATGGCATCCTCATCGCCGAGCGGACGCCGAGTGGCCCAGTCCTGCGAGTCATGATAGGAGGGAAGGACTATCACGAGTCCGAGTGAGGGCAGGTCAATACGACGCTCTCACTCAGACAACCAGGATCGACGATCAAGCCATTCACGTATCTTCTCGCATTCCAGAATCTCTGATATACTCCAGAGAGTATGACGACGGATCTTCCCGTGCACTATGCGACGGCTGAGGGGTATGCCTATGAGCCGAAGAATTATTCTCAGAAATATAGTGGGGAGGTGTCCCTCAGAGAGGCACTCTCGCAGAGTATCAATATCCCTGCTGTGAAACTCCTCGAACAGGTCTGAGTTCAGACACTCCTAGACTTTCTCCATACGCTTGGAATCACCTCACTTCACGAGTCAAGCGATCACTATGGACTCGCACTCACGCTCGGAGATGGAGAGGTGACGCTTTTTGAACTCCTGCAGGCGTATTCTCTTTTTGCGTATGATGGACAGTATTGTCCTATCACAATTACCCTCTCTGGTGCACCTTTTTGCCACCAGATCGTTGATCACAAATATACCTATATGGTCAACTCAATCCTCACAGATCGCTATGCGAAGCTTCCAGAATTCCCGATCAATTCATCTCTCGACTTTGCTGACCGACGCGTTGCCCTGAAGACGGGAACATCGAGAAACTTCCGAGATAATTGGACGATCGGATTCACGGACCACTATATGATCGGTGTCTGGACCGGGAACAAGAGTGGTGAGAATATGAAGTGAGTGAGTGGGGCAACGGGAGCAGGAGAAATATTTGCGAAGATCGTCTATGCGCTCGAACCTGAAGAGACTATTCCTCAGATTCAGGAGAACAAAAAGGCATCATCACCCTTTCTCACGATCACGAGTCCGCTCGGAGGCTCGGTCTATGAGCGAGATCCACTGAAGCCCGAGAGTCTCCAGGAGATTGCACTCCGTTTTCGTACCAATGAATCCTATGATAGGGCTATCTGGATGATCAATGGGAAACCAACTGAGAAAGAGAAATTCATCCTCCAATCTGGAATATATACCATCGAAATAACACTCCAGAAGGATGGGAAGAATATCGCGACTGTGAAAAATACTATTACCGTTCATGATCGTGAATAGAGTCTTGCAAATCTGCTAAAACCTATATACTTTCTTTAAATCTTCTTAAACCTCATTTCTATGCCGAAAAAAACTTCTCAGAGTATCCCAACTGATACGCAAGTTGCTCCTCCTTCGAATCACTGGAAATTCATCCTCGCGGGGATCGTCATTGCCATCCTCGGTGGGATAGCCCTGGTCAACCAGACGGCACCAGAGATGTTGCATCTCACTTCGGAGAAACCGAGTGTTTCTGGGGAGATGTGGGATTTCTCTGAGAGTGATGACAAGGTTCCCTATGATACGAAGGTACTTTCGCTCATTCTCCCGACTTCAGTGGACTCATGAGCCATCACGGTATCATGATCGGTCACACTGACTCCACATGTTGATGGAGTTGCTTCTCTGAGTTCTGATCAGAAGACCCTGACGTATACGCTCTCGAAGACGCTCTCGATCGGTGAGACATATGAGCTCAGGATCGCAGGATCGGTTCAGGGAAAGGATGGGAAAAAACTCGGAAAAGATCAAGTGCGTACGTTCACGGCTCTTCCGAGTGCTCTGGTTCAGGGTATATTTCCGAAATGAAATCTCGATACCCTGAGTCAAAATATCACCGTCGTCTTCAATATGCCGATGGTACGTATGACCAATCTCACCGAGCGAGATAAGCTCGCATGTCCACTCACGATCACCCCAAAAGTCGAAGGGAAGTGTGCATGGACCAATACAAGCATTCTCGAGTTCACACCTTCTACATTTCTTCAGGGTGCTACACACTATCATCTCGAGGTGACAGGAACATCTTGACTTCTCCATACACTCTCAGGATCCTTCACGAGTGATATCATGACGACCCCACTTCATGTAACTGTCTCAGGAGAGTTCTCGCCACTTTCAGGGATTCCTCTCACGACCAATGTTCCGGTGAATCTTGATACCCTCCTCGCTTCTACTGAACTCTTTCTTCTGAATGGTACAGGGACTGAGGGTCAGGGTACCAAAATAGAGTCGATCATCACACCAGACAAAAATGAAAGTGGAGCACTCAGTGAGACGAGCTTCACAATCACACCGAAGAGTCAGTCCTATACCTACAATACGAACTACAGTGTCACGGTCCATACGACTTTGAAGCCAAAATATGGAACTGAGCCGCTTGGAAAAGAGGTTAGTGGCTCCCTCCATACCAATGATTTTGTCTGGGTTTCTGCCTATCAGAATATCCTCAGTGCATCATGAATCGCTCATGATACTCGAATGTATGGTGATGTTCCACGGGACGGCACAGGAATTATTCTTCCAAGTGCATGACTCTATTTCCTTGCTTCTTTTGATCAGGAGATACCCCTTGATACATCATTCTTCCTCCTCAGGTCTCGTGATGATCATGCGCCCGTCGAGTTCGATATTGTCTATTCCAAGAAGGAACTCTACGATACGAGTGGAAATGTGACTGCTGTTGTCGATGACAAACTAGTACTGAGGATCACACCAAAAGCCATCCTGAAAAACAATACTGACTATGAATTCGTCGTCCAGAAAAAGGCAAATAGAGCACTGACATCTGACATGCTTCGACGCTTCCATACTGCGCCAGAACTTCTACTCTCAGGCTTCCAACTCATTTCGAATACCGTTGGATGTGTCTATTCCAATAGCGACCTCGGAGATACTGAAGCTTCCGGATCGATCGTGACGAATCCTCTTTCACGAAAACCAACAATCACCCAAGATTATGGTCAGAATATCTGGAATTCGAATGGTTCATCCTATACGGTTGAATATACCTGTCCACAAGTTTCTGGAAAGATCGCATATATCGTCGATCTGAGACTCGACCCAGAGCGTCCATATAGTATTACTTTTGGCACTCCGATCACTGATACCTATAATCAGCATCTCGCGAAGCCGACTGCCTTCACGACCAAAACGGGTCCAATATCACCGAAGGATCAGTACCTCTATAGCAGTCTCAATGGGAATCAGACACAGGTCATTCCATCAACACTCCCGGTCATTCTCGGACTCCTCTCGATCAATATTGATACCGCGAATATCGATGTCTGTGAGATGGATCAGCAAGAGTATCTGAAATATCTTGACTGGGAGAGGAATACTTCATCAGTGGAGTATGACTGCAAGAATAAGGTTACAAAAAAAATCCCACTCAAAAATCACTTCTGGACCCAGACACCAACGAAGATAGATATCGAGAAAGACGTACTCGGACATGCACTCATAACACCATTTATTTATATTCATGGATATATCTCAGATTCATCATCTATTGATTCTCAGAAGCAGTTTACACACGTATTTCTCAGGTCCAATCTCTCCCTCGCCTTCGAAGATGGGAAGAATAGTCGAATCCTCTTCGCTTCCAGTTATGATGCGAAAACACTTCCCCCAGACCTCACCTTCGAAGCATATAATTGGACTTCGGCAGGAACATGGATGGATGGATCTGTGACCAAGAGCGAATATACGAGACTCGAGAAATTTCCGATAGTCTATGATGCAAAAAAACAGATCTATACGATCGCCGATCCAGATATTCATTTTGATCTCTTGATCGCGAAGAACAAGGATTTCTATGGAATCCTAGATATGAATTCGGATCAGACATCGAACTACGACTTCAAGTACATCTCTGGTATGGATGCGTCGAATCGAGACTATCTCTATATCTATCCAGAGCGACCCCTCTATAAGCGAGGTGATACCGTCTCCTTCAAAGGAATTCTCCGGAGTTATGCATTCGATGGGTATCATCTCTCAGCCGTGAAGAAAGGAAAGCTCAAAATCCTCTCACCACAGGGTGAATCACTCACCGATATGGATATCACCCTCGATGAACATTCGAATTTCCATGGATCATTTCTTCTTCCAGAGACAGCTCCATTCGGTCGGTATAGCTTCGAATTTGTAGCAATGGATGAAAAAGGGGACATGATTACCCCATATACCAATGGTGAATTCTTCCTCGACGCTTACAAGAAACCCGTATTCAAGGTCGTGACGGATCCACTCACCCCTGATGTCATGGTAGGGGCTACGACCGATGTTCATGGTCATGCAGAGTACTATTTCTGAGGAATGCTCGGCAGTGCAGAGTATCAATACTCCATTCTCTCACAGAAATACTACTTCAATCCTCGTGATTATAGTGAGTATAGTTTTTCTCGCGATACTGCCTATAGGGACTGTCTCTATTGGAGTGTCTGTGAATATAGTGATTCCCTCGATGATTCTGGAACCGGGAAGCTCGATGCAGCAGGCAATGGAACTATTCATCATACCTATACGCTCTCAGGATCGCTCGGTGAGAAGATCTCTACCTACTCGCTCGAAGTGACCGATCCAGATACTGGAAAGACGGTCAATCATACAACGAGTCAGATCGTCCATGCGACGGATGGCTACGTCGGTGTCAAGGCTCCCTACTGGAATAGTGGAAAATCAGGAGTCAAACTCGATGGAGTAGTTCTTGATTACACTGCGAAGTGAGTCGCTTCGAAGGATGTCGGGCTCGAACTCGTGAAGCGAGAGTGGAAAAATGTCAAAAAACAGGGAGTGGATGGAGTATTTTATAATGAAGGATTTCTCGATGAATCTATTATTGCAACCGCGAAGGTGCGATCAGATCAGATTGGAGGCTTTCAGTATACATTTCTCTCCGCGACCGGCTGAGAATATGAACTCCGTGCGACCTATACTGGATCCAATGGGATCCCCTTCACTTCGAGTACCTATGCCTATGTCTCAGGAGGCAATGAGGATTCGTATTGGCTCGAGGGAAATAACGCTATCGCTGACCTCACTCCAGACAAGTCGATCCTCTCGGTCGGAGAGCGTGCAGGATTCACCCTGAAGACTCCGATCCAGTCAGGAAAGATGCTCGTCAGTATCGAGAAAGATGATGGTATCCTCGACTCCTATGTACAGGATATCACGAGTACGACCACTCGTATCGAATTCGGAGTCCTCGACAGCTATATCCCAAATGTCTATGTGAAGGTTTTTGCTCTCGGACAGAATCCATGAGAAAAACTCCCTACTTATAAGCGTGCACTCTCGGTGATCAAGGTCCTCCCAGATCCGAAGAAGCTCTCAGTTACGATATCCGCAGACAAAAAACAGTACCTCCCCGGTGAGAAAGTAAAAATCACGGTGAGCGTCAAGGATGTGAATGGAAAGTGAGTCGCTGGAGCGAATGGCAGTCTCTCAGTCGTCGATGAGAGCCTCCTCGCCCTCGCAGGCAATCCAGAGAAAAACCCATTTGCCTTCTTCTATGATATGAAGCGCTACCTCGGAGTCGTGACCTATACTTCTCTCCAGAATCTCATCCAGAAGCTCGAAGTAAAGGATGTTTCTCAGGGAGAGAAGGGATGAGCGGGTGATGGACAGAAGGGAGGACTGAGTAAGAAAAAACGAGGAGAGTTCAAGGATACTGCCTTCTGGCAGGCTGACTTCACGACGGATCAGAATGGCAACTTCACGCTCACGACTCCCGTCCTTCCAGACAATCTCACGACCTGGGTGATCGAGTCAGTCGTGAATACCGCGAAGACACAGGTCGGTGCTGGACAGACGCATATTCAGACGACCAAGACCGTCGTCATCAATGATAACCTTCCGAGATTTCTCGGAACAGCTGATACCGTCGAGATTGCTCCAGTTATTTTCAATAAAACTGAAAAAGATGGAACCTTCGATGTCTCGATCGAGGCAGATCATGTCACCCTCGAGAAATCCAAACAATCAGTTGATATCAAGGCAGGAGATCAACTCGCTGTACCATTTCGCATGGTAATCGATGGAATAGAGAAGCTCCGTACTGTCTCCCCTCGTGCCTCGAAGATCACGATCAAGGCGGTCGCACGATCGACGGGTGATATGGATCTCATGGAAGTGACACTTCCGATTATTGAGACGACGACGACCGAGCAGGTCGCGACGAGCGGACGAGCCGATCCGACGAGCGATGAGGAGATAGCGCTTCAGAGTGATATCCGTGCGAATGGAGGAGCACTCACTCTTCACTATGCTGCAACCCTCCTTCCTGGACTTCTCTCAGGAATCGACTTCCTCGCTACCTATCCGTATGGATGCATCGAGCAAAAACTCGCTGCTATCATGCCACAAGTGTATATGAAAGAGCTCTATGAGAGTCTCGGGAAGCCGTATGATCTGAGTACCATATTCGTAAAGAAGTATATCGGAAGAGGCGATGGCTATATCATGGTATCCATGAAGGATGCGATCGATGAGATGATGACTGGACTGAAGAACTATCAGCATCCAGATGGTGGATTCGGCTACTGGACAGCACTGGAGTCTGATTGGTCTCAGTGGGAACATTCGAATCTCTCCCTCACACTCGAGGTCGTCGATCGACTTCAGGATCTTGCCAAGGTAGGATTCAGTACTCCTCCAGATATCCTCTCTGAAGCAGCGAAATATATCAAACAAACATTCTATACGAACAAGGTTCCATTCTGTATAGAAACGTGTGGTTATGCCCTCACAGATCGACTCCATATGATCGCTTGAGTGCTCGATGCGACTCCAGATGACTATGAAGCATACAAAATGTACCAAGTCCTCGTCCAGGATGCGAAGAATAGAAATCCAAGTATCGATCTTAGGTCCGAGGAAGTTATTAGTATTCAGGGGGTAGATTTCTCTCTTGCACATGCTGATCTCCTCATACGACTTGCTGCACTCACGCGAATATCAGGACAAGAAAAATCCACCCTCCTCATCCAAGCAAAAAGTATCATAAAGCGAATCGTTGATGAGAACGTTGTCGTGAACCCTCGTGGTGCCTTCATCGGTCGATCAGAAAGCTCTTCTCGTCTCTCGAATACCCTCGCATTCATCGATGTCATCATCCGTATCGGTGGGCCGGATGCTCTCCAGTATCAGACGATCCTCGATCAGATGACCAGGTGGGTCATGAGTGAGAAAAAACTCGACGGGAGCTGGGGATCCACGGCAGATACGACTGCAGTCGTCCGCTCGATCACGGGACGAGAACGCATGACTCGAGAGGTTGCAGGTACGCACCTCCAGGCAACTGTATCGCTTGACTCCACAGTCCTCGATCGTGAGAATATCGGCAAGGAGAATGCTCTTGCAGTCTTTTCGACCGGGCTCTCACTCGACCGTCTTCAGGATGATTCGGTCCTCCACTTCGAGAAGGTTGGAACTGGTCGAATCTACTATGATATCGCGCTCCAGTATGCACTGAAGGCAAGCTCGATCAAGCCTCGTGATGAAGGATTCTTCATCGAGTCAGCATACTATGACTACGCTGAGTATCGCAAGATAGAGAAAGCGAAAGAAGAGGAATGGCATCGATATCTCGATAACAAGATCCTCTATACAGATCTCCAGTATCCACGGGATGTTGTGACCTATCTGAAGCCACTCTCGACACTGAAGATTGGTGAACTCATTATCATTTCGAATCGTATGATCACTCCAGAACCTCGTGATCAGGTTGCATTCGAGGGATTCATCCCATCAGGAACTGAGCTCGTCAACCCGAACTTGAAGACAGAATCTGCAGATATTACTCAGTCAGCACCTCCTCGGAACTCGATCTTCGATCATGAAGAGTGGCAGGATGATCGGTATTTCTGAACGACATCTCGTCTGGATGCCTGAGTCTACACCTTCACTTATATCGTCCGTCCTACACACGTCGGAACGTATGAGCTCCGCCCGACTCGGATATCTGAGTTCTATCATCCAGAAGTCTTCGGCCGCACGGCAGGGAAGAATGTCGTGATTGAGAAATAATATTTGTTATAATAAATCCCCTTCTTTCGAAAGGAGGGGTTTCCTGTTGATCGGCTGTATTTGGTCATTGCGAGGCACGAAGCAATCCAGAAAGTCTATAATTTTTCTCCTAGAATAAGATATTCTTTTGTCATCCAGAGTGAAACGAAGGATCTGCTTTGACCAAATTCCAATAAAGAGCAGAAAGTATAAAATATATATTTTTGTATACTTTGTATATATAAAATATTTCTCCTAAAAGGGAATACTTTTCATCGTGATAATAATTTGGAAAAATATAAAAGTAAATATACTCCAATCTATATGAAAGATCTCCTTCTTGCTCTCTGATTCTCACCGAAAGAAAATACTCAGGATATTTATGCCAAAAGATACCCTCTTTGTGGTGGATATGAACTCAGTGTAGACTATAAAAATGAAAAGATTGAGTATGGAAAATCTATATTCTCCGAAAGCAAAACCACACAAAATTTTTCACAAAATGAAAATTGGGTGGTATTCGAATGTGTCGATAGACTTCTTTCAAAAGGGTATCAACCCAGTGATATTACGCTTGAGAAGACATGGCAACTTGGGCATCTAGAAAAATGACGTCTCGATATTTTGATCAAAAGAGAGTGAAAGGCATACCTCATGATCGAATGCAAGACGTGGTGAAGGGAATTCGATCGAGAGTGGCAGAATACACAGAAAAAATGATGACAACTCCTCTCCTATCTCCAGCAAGATCGAGACACCGAGTTTCTCGTTCTCTATGCTTCACAGCTCGAAAAGTGAAAAATCATCTACAAGAATGAGATTATCAAAGTTGAGGAAGAATATCGACAATTAGCCAGTAACACTGAAGATCTCTATAATCGCTGGAATAAAATCTCTAAACAAAACGGTATATTTGAATCATGGACTCGAGCATATCACTTTGAGAGTAAAGCCCTCACTCTTACCGATCTCAAGGAGATTCGACAAGAAGATAGTTCTTTCATCTTCAATCAATTTCTCGAGATTCTCCGTCACAATACCGTTTCAGATAAGGGAAATGCATTTAATCGTATCTTTACCTTGTTTCTCTGCAAGGTGTATGATGAGAAGACAGCAAAAGTCGGTGACGAACTCAAGTTCCAGTGGCTCGAGTGAATCGATACGCATATCAGTTTCCAGATTCGCCTCACTGACCTCTACAAGAATGGGATGTTCGAATTCCTGAGCAAGCAGGTGACAGACTTTTCAGAAGATGATTTCGAGAAGAAATACAAACACCTCGATGACTCGGTGAAACGATCACTTCTCGAAGATTTCTTCAGAGTTCGTCTCGAGAAAAACAATGAATTTGCGATCAAAGATGTGTTCGATCATCAGTCATTCGAGGACAATGCGAAAGTCGTCAAAGAAGTTGTCGAGCTCCTTCAGAAATATCGGATCCGCTATAATAAGCGCCAACAATATCTCTCAGATTTTTTCGAACTCCTACTCACTACAGGACTCAAGCAAGAGAGTGGACAATTCTTCACTCCAGTTCCAGTCGCTCAGTTCATCATCAAGAGTCTCCCACTCGATCAGATCATCCAAGAAAAGATAGAAAAAGGAGAGAAAAATAATCTCCTCCCGTATATTATCGATTATGCTGCAGGGAGTGGACATTTCCTCACGGAGAGTATGCATGAAGTTCAAGGGATTATTAACCAGAAGAATTCGACTAATTTCATTCCTGATACCGCGAAGAAGCTCAAGTCTTGGCAAGAAGACCATTTTGATTGGGCGACGCAATATGTCTACGGAGTCGAGAAAGATTATCGTCTCGTAAAAGTCGGAAAAGTCGGGTGTTACCTCCATGGTGATGGGCTCGCGAATGTAATCCTCAGCGATGGTCTCGCTCGATTCTCGCACAAGGAATATAAGGGAAAACTCTCAGAAACTGATGATACTTTTCCATGGGATAACAAGCAGTTTGATATCCTTATATCGAATCCTCCCTACTCTGTCTCCTCCTTCGCG
>JANPGO010000025.1:0-12502 GCA_031423995.1 Candidatus Altimarinota bacterium
CCGACAATATTTGGATTCTCCTTCATACAGTTTTTCTGCATATCGGGGATTTTTTGCTTCAGAAGAGCATTGATCGAGACGAGCTGCATATGCATACTGACGAGATCAGAGAGGACTTGTTCATTCACGGTGGTCTCATCAGTACTTGATATAGTGCTATTGATCTCATTCCAGAGAGTTCAGATATCTTTGATATTGGATTTCGCTGTATCTACTTTGAGTGTATTTTTTAGAAATGTATTCATTGTCTGGGGTTTCTTGGCATAGTCCTTCGTGAATGCATCAACAAATGATTTCTCAACGCTTCCGAGCATTGACTCTGTCGATTGTTTTCCACAATCTTCTCGTGCTTTCGCGAGTTCTTCGATTGTAGAATCCTTGTTCGTCGAACGCTGGAAACAAGAGAGATTCCCGAGCATGATACTCTGTGCGGATTGTGAGAGTCACTGACGTGAGAGTTCTTGAGCAAGGAGTTTCTGAGCCAGTGCCTGTTGTTCTGCAATTGTTCATTCTTCACCTCTGAACATTCGTATTGCTTTCTTCCAACTTTCCAATCAAGCGGTAATTCCTTTTCCGATAGTATCGAGTCAACCTTGAAGTTTTGCCATGACTTCCTCGAATCCATACTGGTTCTTACAATTTGCAGTAGCAGATGGTGAATAGTTCGATGCTATTGCCGTGTAGAGTCAATCTGTTGGAGCTACTCCATCGGGAGGAGTGAGATCACCTGTGGCTACAGATTTGAAATAGTATTCGAGTTTTCGGTTTTGGGAAATCATATCCTTGAGGATAACTCCTGCTTTGCGTCCATCGATCCCTGCTACAGGGGTATCCAGATTACAACTTGCAGCCACCATCTTCACGGTGCTCGTGATACGATCCTCGATATCATGGATGACTTGTCCCTGACGGATGACGGGTTCTCTGGCTGTGCCATCGAAAGAAGTCTTGATGTTGTAGAGAAAATCTATCGAAATGCCGTTTCGCAGGTTCATCTCGAGATCAACCTCATCGAGCAGTCCATTCACGGATGTGAGTGTTCCATTGAATACTTTTTTCTCACTCTTGAAGAGCGTGTCGCAATTATTCTTTTTCGATGCGGTCGTACTAATCTTCGAGAGCTTGGCACTGACTTGATTGAGATAATTCGTCAGTTCAGATGGAGGAGATTGCTCGATCGAGCATGATCCATCTGCCCAGATTGAGAGCGGGAAAAGGAAGAGTATCGGGATGATATGAAGGAGTTTTTTCATGTGAGAAGTACAAATTTTCTTAGGAACAACCAGTCGGCTTTTTATCCATCTGAGCACCGACATTGACGATATTGGTAATCACCTGGACGAGTGACCTCGTGAATCCCTCGATCTGCGTGATATCGGACATGAATGAATCATAGTACGTCTTGCGCCCCTCATCCATATAGAGTTGGAAACAGTTCGCACCGATGGCAGATTGATCTGGATTCTCAGGATTTGTATAGATAACACGCTTCTCAGTATTGGTCAGATTCGTAGCACTATTCATGCTAAATGCCTTTATTGCAGGTGTATTAACCTGATCTACATTGGTTGAGAGTCCGACGGAGGCAAGTGCACAACGCTGAATATTCAGGAGTTCACCCGCTTCTGAATCCTTCGTTGTTTCAGATTTGAATTTCTTTTTTTCTTGAGGTTTGGTCATGTAGATGATCTTTCCACCCGTGAGGATATCCTTGAACTTGATCTTGTCGAATGGGGCTTCTCCCATCTGATTGGTCATCCGTTGACAGGCAAGATTCCCCATCGATATGGGTTCAAGAATTTTGGAATGTTTATCGATAATGCTTTCGATCGAGATGCTTTTGCTCCCACCGAGACCACCCGGATTTCCTCATGATATAAACCGTACATCAATACAGAAGAGTCATCCACATGGAGGCTTGCTATCGAAGAAATCATTCGCAAGGACCACAGATGTATTACTTCAGCTCGAGTTGCCAGATCATGAATTGTTTGATGAAGGAAGGTTGGTCGTCGAGTGAGGACTCTTCAGGAGATGGTCGAGTTCAGTCATGAACTGTCTATCCATCACCGCATCGAGTGCCACTCCCGATGTATTCTCTGTACAGAGATCCCCGATTACCGAACTGAGCCCACCGGTTCCAGAAGTATTCGATCCGGTCTTGAGCTTGACTACTGAGATGAGTGGTCCACCATTTTTCTGCTTCTCTGGGAGAGGAATCGGTCCGAGAAAGAGAGAATTCTTCAGGGTTTTGGAGCTCACGTTGACGGTTCCATTATATTTGAGGTTTTCCGAGAAGAGAACGCTATTAATCCGATCAATATCAGCAACGATATCATAGTCTGAGTTGGTTGTATTTCCATCAGTATAGAGTCCGATGGATGAGAGAGTCTGTTCTGCTTTGGTTTCTTTCTGTTTCTTGCGCACGAGTTCGTCATATTTTCCCTGCAGACAGAGCATGAGTTGCTGGTAGGTGTCCATTCGTATTGTGGAATACCCGTTTTCACTCAGTGCCTTTGAGAGATTTCCATAATTCAGGATATCAATACTCGTCTTCTTATCAGCAATAAGTCCAATCATCGGACAATCCGCACCGAATTCACCGAGCGTTGGCTGCTTCATGAGTTCAATGTTCACCTTGGATTGGATGAGCATATAATTCCCCTCATCGATCGTCGAGTAGAAATCGAGTCCGAGAGCCTTTCAGATATAGCCACCATCATCCGCTCCATATGCAAAAAATGGCAAACAAACGCTCGCGACAACAGCGAAGAAGAGAGATTTCCGCAACATGAATATATTGTATCGAAAAGGGGAAGAAAATGCAAAAATTTGGAAAAAAGAAAAACTTCATTATAGTTATCTTAGAAGTTAGAAGTTAGAAGTAGTTAACCATTTTGTCATCCTGAGAAGGTGAGTTCTTGCAAAGCAAGAAGAGGAGCCACTCTGGAGTGCGAACGAAGGATCTGCCTCGCTCGAAATTCATCCGCCATTCATTAACCAAATTCCCTATGTTCAAGTATATCGTTCTCATCGCTTCAATTGTACTTATCTCGGCATGTACGCCTGCGAATGTTCCTGTGAAGTCAACTTCCGGAGAGGCAAATGTGGTCATGATCGCTGCTCCTACATCGGGTAGCGGGAATCATACGATCGAATACTTTGGTGACTTCCAATGTCCAGCGTGTATTCGATTCTCTCATACACTCCTCCCAGTTCTCGAAGAATATTCAGCATCGGGGAAGCTCGTGATCGTCTACAAGCAATTTCCGCTTACTAACAGCCACAAGAATGCTTACCGTGACTCTCTCGCAGGTCTCTGTGCAGCAGAGCAGGGAAAGTATATGACCTACAAGAAGTCACTCATCGCCCTCGAGGAGTCGAAGGCTGGTGCATCCGTCTCTGATAGTGAGCGAGTCGATGCGACGAAGGATACGGGTATCGATAGTGCGAAATTCTCAGAATGTCTCAGCACTGATAAATACAAGACAAGTGTCAATCGGGATATGAAGGAAGGAGATGATAAATCAGTCAATGCTACTCCGACACTCATCCTCGATGGGACGAAACTCGATCTCTCGATCTTCCGTGATGAGAATATGTTCCGAGAACAGATGGGTCGAATTCTTGCAAACTAATCCAGATCAAAGAAATTCCCTACGAAAGTAGGGGATTATTTTTTTCACGTCCAAATCTATCTTCTAAAAAATTAAGATACTCAGAATCTTTTTCTAGTTGATACATTCTTTCTAGTTTTGATCGACGAGAACGTTTTTCACTTTATCGGGCTTCTGTATCTTCTGGTATGGTAATTTTTTTCTTTTTTCTATTTCTTGTGGGAATTTGGAGTCGATATTCCGCTTGAGATAGTATTGCTATAATATTTCTTCTCCTTTGTTCTCTCTTTCGAAAGAGATCCACGATGTCAGGATCGCTCGTTGCTAATATACCAAAATCACCACGACTTATTCTAGCAAGAAGTTCTTGTACAAGAACTTTGATAGGGAATTCTCTCCATCTTTGGATATTGAAGAATTTTCATATTCAAATCTTAGGGCCCTCATAATTTTTACTATTCTATTACTTTAAATAACTCTTCCAGACTGGTTTTTCATTGCATAGCCTTGAGTATGCCATCTTCCCGCATGAGCATGAGATCTCACTTGCGGGCAGTGTCGATGATCTCTTTCGGGCTCGAACCCGCACGGATGAGCCTACGGATTTCGTCCGAGAAACTGAGGACTTCATAGACACCTACACGACCCTTGTAGCCGGTCATCCCACAGGCATCACATCATTTCGATCGATGAAGTGTATAGGCATCTTGCTTGGCAGCGAGTCCAGCAATACCGATATCCTTGAGCATCCACTTGATGATATCGACTTGGCTCGGATCTGCTTCATATGCCTCGATACAGTGCGGACAGAGGCGACGGACAAGGCGCTGAGCGATGATGACATCGAGACCAGAGGCAAGGATATAGTTCGGGACACCCATATTCATGAGGCGTTCGATCGTCTCTCAGGCGCTCTTCGTATGGAGTGTCGAGAGGACGAGGTGTCCCGTCATCGCTGCCTGCATCGCGATCGTCGCAGATTCGAGGTCTCGGATTTCACCGATCATGATGATATCTGGATCCTGACGAAGGAGAGCCTTCAGTCCACTACCATACGTGTAGTTTTTCTTCTCATCGACTTCACTCTGGATCACTCACTTCAGTTCATATTCTATCGGATCTTCGAGAGTGATGATCTTGCGTTCCGGAGTATTGAGGGTCGTGAGTGCTGAGTAGAGGGTCGTCGTCTTACCACTTCCCGTCGGTCAGGTGACGAGGATGGTTCCACTTTTTTTCTTCATGCTCTTCTCGATCTGACGTTTCGAGGTCCACATGAATCCGAGATCTTCGATCTGAGGGATAGATTTCGTCGAATCGAGTATTCGACAGACTGCATTCTCACCATAGCGAACAGGAAGAGTCGAGACACGGACATCGATGCGATCCCCATCATCAGTGATTCTATATTTCCCATCCTGAGGAATCTCGGTGATGTTGAGCTTCAGGTCACTCTTGTACTTGAGCCGCTCGAGGAGGAGCTTGTATTCTCATTTCGAGAGGGTTGTGATCGTTACGAGGTCACCGTCGATACGCAGTCGGATACCGATATCAGTCTCGGTCGTATCGTAGTGGATATCAGAACTTCCGAGTCCCAGCGCTCCACGAGTGATGAGCGAGAGTGCTGCATCGCTATTTTGTTGCTTGAGGAGGCCATGAAGCGAATCTGCGAGATTCGAAAAATCTCCATACGCAGCATGACTGGCATGTTTCTCTTTCTCCGCTTCAATCCGCTCATGGAATTGCTCTTCATCCTTGATCGTGAGGACAAGTGCAGGAGCTTCTGGAGTTGATTCTGGGAGTGTATTTGGAAGTGTTATTGTTTCCTCTGAAGTTAGTGCTGACATGATGACATAGTAGCAGAAAACCGGTACTTTTGCAAATCTACGATCCAAAAACTTGCATTCACTTCAGTTTCTCTATAATACTTTTACTGAATACATAACCAATCCTTCTATGAAACTCTTTCTTACAAGTTGTATTATCCTTGCGAGTCTCATCTTCGGGTGCTTCTCTACTGTTTCCGCATTTCCAGTTTTTCAGTGAAATACGACCATACAGACGATCGAAGCCTCTGCGACCATTCAGACGATCGAGGCGCCCACCTATGGAACAGGGAAAATAGTTGTTGAGTATTTTCGCGATTACCAGTGCCCCGCATGTCGCATATTTACTCTTTCATATGTGCCGCTACTTGAGCGACTTGTGCAAGAAGGGAAGATAACGCTTATATATCGTCAATATCCACTTACTGAGATGCATCATAATAGTTACCGTGATGCACTCGCTGCTCTCTGTGCTGCCGAACAGGGTGAATATACGAAATACTCACAGAAAATCTATTCACTGGAATATCGTCTCAGTGGGAGAAATATCTCGGATTCCCAGCGTATCGGACTCTTGAACGGAACACGTATGAATAGAAAGCAATTCCGAACCTGCCTCACGAGTGATCGATATGCTTCTCGAATTGATATTGATACCGAGAAGTGAACTGTATATGGAATAACTGGTATTCCCGCGATTGTCGTCAATGGGAAACTCTTGGAGTATTCAAAATCCAATAGTGCAGAGAGTCTAGAGACGGCTATTCTTCAATAATCTTACTATTTCATATGCGTTCTATTTTTCTCTTCTGTTTTTTGGTTTTTCCAGTATTTGTATTTGCATCATCGTGAGGCTCTTCAGATGATGTATGTTCAGGTGAATGGCTGTATTATACTGTCACTATTCCAAAGAATTTCACCTATATGATAGAGCCTGCACCATGTCACACATCAGACTCTTTTCGTATTATCTCTGCTGATACAACTGTGGAGATTGGATTTGAGTATTCAATACTTCAGAAATCAACAGTCTTTACTCTTCAGCTACCAACTGATGGAGAAAAACTCATATCCCAAAAAAAAAGTTCCAAAAAATGAAAGGATGAATACGGTTCTCCTTATAAGATATATGAAGAATATGGAACAATACGAGGATCATCAAATACGTATGATCGATCGTACTATCGGAAGGATGTTGTTGGATCGAATTACCGAGAATCAGTGCTCTTCAGCTACAAATATCTAACGAAAGCAGCATATAAGAATCATCGAAATGACTACCTCATGATGAAACAGTCATTCTCGTTTCATAATTGAGAATAATTTTTCAGTATGTCTTTCATCATGCGAAATGAGTCATTCACGTGCGAACACTGCAGCCAGGCAGTCTCACTCCATCCGACTGGTTCTGCTCGTAACCATTGTCCTCGGTGCCTCTATTCGAAACATGTGGATACAGAGGCTCCTGGTGATCGACTCGCTACGTGTCATGGACTCATGGAACCTATTGGGATCGACTGGAAGAAAGGGAAGGGTGATATGATCCGTCACAAGTGCCAGAAATGCGGAAAAGAAATTCTCAATATCGTCGCTCCAGATGATGACTTTCTCTGATTCGTGAGGAGATTGAACAAAAGTTGATTTCCTCAATAAATAAATAGAATGAGTAGGTAAGATTATTTTTTTCGTTCAAGATTATGGTTCAGAAATTCATACTTCTCATTGTTTCCCTCGTTTTCGTATTTCCACATTCTCTCAGTGCAGCAATATATCAATGAACATGGTATACTGTCGACCTCTGATCTGAGAAATGGCAGTATACAGCATCAACTCTTGATTCTGGGTATGATAGCTTCAGTCATGGAGATAGAATGGTACAAATCTTTTCGCCAGATAATGACCTCTACACGGTCATGACCTGATGAGACAAAAAGAAAATCGCATCAATATTTTCAGCATACAAACTCGCAATCGGTTCTAAAGATATGAAGAAAGAGCAATCTCGAGCGACGAAGACAGGAAAGATTCACTTTGCTTCGCTCAGCTTTATATCTGATGAAGGAGGAAAAAATTATGGAGTCTTCTGTATCGTGAGTGATACTCGATCGAAATCAAGTATGATGATGAATATTCTCAATTTTTCTACCCCAGTATCACAGAAAGAGGCGATCAAGATCTGTAGTTCGATACGACCGACATCGACTATGATAACAGGAACCGTCGCTCAGTAGTAGAAGAAAAACTTGAATTCGATCTACTTTCTATATGCTTGCAGTATGCAAGCATTTTTTGACGCATTTCGTCATTACATCACTCCAGGAGATATTCTCGTTCTCGCTGTCAGTGGAGGAGTCGATAGCATGGTACTCCTCGATCTCGTTCTCGCGAATCATCCGAGAGACAATATTGTCGTCGCACATTTCGATCATTCACTTCGCGGAGTAGAATCAGATAATGATAGACTATTTATCGCCGATTTTTGCGAAAAGTGAAATATCCACTTCGAAGTCGAAAAAATAGATATCAATTCACTCGCACAAGAAGAGAAGATGAGCATCGAAATGGCAGCACGAAAGTATCGATATATCTTTCTTGAAGAGATTGCTCAGAAATATTGAGCGAAATACATCCTCACAGCACACCACCTCGATGATCGTATCGAGACCGCGATGTTCAATCTCATTCGAGGGACAAAATTCGGGGGGATCCACGCACTTTCATTTTTGTCATCCCGAAGGGATCCCTTTCAAAATCACATTTGAGTAGAGAATTCACAAAATTGCTTAAAGAAATGAAAAAGGGATTTACCCACAAGGGGTATACTGACTCCCTCCACTTCGTTACGCAGTGACAAAACGGAAAAATGAGGCATCTTCCGCCCTCTGCTTCATATCTCAAAGTCTGATATTCTCGCATATGCGAAAGAAAAGAATATAGAGTACCGAGAAGACTCCACCAATACGGATACTGCGTATCTTCGCAATCATCTGAGACATACTGTGCTCCCAGAATTCGAGCGGATCAATCCTGAATATCGTCGATCGATCGAGCGCTTCGTCGGGTATAGTGGGGAAGTGCAGAACTGGATCGATGAACAGGTGCGAGAGTGGCTCATCATCCAAGCAGAAAGCATCAAGCAGAAAGCATCAAGCAGAAAGCCTAAAAAATCAAATGTACAGATAGGGGAATTGAATATTCAAGACCAATCACCAATAACCAATCACCAATCACTCTTCTCATTTCTGATTCCAGACTTCCGAGGGCAATCTCGATTCTTCCAGCGGGAGATCGTCAGATATCTCTACGAGGAGGCAAATGATGGAACCATCTGACTCTCGGAGTGACTCATCGAAGAACTTATCCGCTTCATCACCGAGGGTTCCAACTCCTACGGTGTCAGAGAAGTCAAAAAACTCCGCTTAGAGCGGAGGGGGGAGAAGTTATCGATACCAAAATAAATAGTCTTTAAGTAAATCTCACGGGCTGATCATTGTTTTTTGATGCCTGTTCTTTCGAGAGAAGTACGACTCATTCTGTTCGGTCACGTGAATTTCAGATGACATAAGTTTTTCCTGCCACTTCAAACTCCATACCACTCTCTATTTTTGGATAAGATCATACACCTTTGAGGACAACATCTCCTTTTCCTTTATCGGCAATATCTGGGAAGGATGGTTTCTTTCAGAATCAAAGAAATCAGCCTGTTAGTATTTTTGCCCTCGCTATGATATCGTTGGCAATACTCTCTCGTATTGGAGTAAATCGGGAGTCAGTTAAGAATTTTTGCATAAGTTCTTTTCAAGAATCTCATTCAAATAGACGAGTTCAGAGGCGATTGTAGACGAGTCATACCGAAGCATTGAGTCAGTTCACTGCACGAGAGAGCTCATCAGTTCTTGCATCTAGAGTAGCGAGATTTTCATTTCAGGATTGTACTTGAATACTTCTTCCTTCTCATTGGATTGGGAGTATCTGGGGTTTCATGCCCTGAAGATATGTGATAACGAGTGATCGTCATTCAATCTTCACATCACTGATTGGATAATCGGGTGACAAAACATAGTTTATAGAAACATTTCACTTTTTTTCTCAAGTGATCATGATAGTTTCTCACTCTTGTATAATCTTGTATCATGCTCACTCAATGATCTTTCTATTATCAGGCGTAATTCAGGTATTTGCTAAGTTATTTGCTTTTCTTTCTCATTCTACTCTTCAGTATTCTCTGACCTTACCCCATCAGTCATTCAGTTCAGTGAGTCGAGCACGAAGTTCCACAGGACTAGTTGCTTGCTGTATTGCTACCCTGTAACCTTCCTGAAGATCAAAATGATTTGTGATAAGACTCTTGTTCGATCCTATTTCTCCACTCAGGATGATTGAGTTTGCCAATCAGTGAGCATATTCACTTCCTGAAGCTGATCGAGTACGGATTTTTCAGTTTCAATAGACAGCTTTGATTGCCTGGAAGGTAGCATCATCTATATTATTAAAAGAGAATTTTCAATCTGGTTTTATCTTTGCGATAATATCTCTAAAAACACTTTCGAGTCTATTTGGATCTTGGATAGCAAGGATAGTTGCAGCATCTGGAAATCCTCATTTCCGATCTTCTATTTTTGTGGCAAGAGTATTAATAGTTGGTAATGGTAAGTCTGACATACTTATCGTCGGAATATCAACAGTCATACCTCATGTCATTATTGAGGAATCCATTCGTGGCAAGGCTTTACTAGGGATTCATAATGCTCTTAATCCAGAATCCGCAGACGCTGTATCATCTGCCCTACTTTCTGCCTCTTTAGCATCAAGTCCAGCTTTTCTTTTCATTCGAGCATCTGCGATTTGTATGACTTGCTCAGATGTTAATTTTCATCCCCCCATTTTTTCATATGTTGGAGAGTCGAGATAATTATTTGGATCAAAAGCCAGTTTTTCTCCCATATACTCAATTATTAATAGTAAATATCCATAATCCTATCACTCTTTTTCTGTAATTGCAAAAATTCGAGCAGTCCGCTCATTTGCTCAACATTCTTCACCACAAAATGTTTATGAAATCCTGGAAGAATAGTATATCATACGAGTATGGTATGAATTCCACCCTCACATCCCTATACCTCTACTCGGGTATCTCCTGATGAATCTCTGAAGAAATATGGACTCCAACCAGTTGAGCTTGCATCAGATAATGTACGTGCGAGGGTAGCATGACTTGTCTTGAAGCATGGGAAATTCATCGATATCCGAGACATAGATTCTACGATTCAGGTCGATCTCAAGTATGCTACAAGCGATAATTTTGCTGGAAAGCTATTCTATCCGGAAGATATGAAGGCACTTCTCCGCTATGAAGTCGCGATTATGCTCCATCGTGCACAGGTATGCTTGAAACAAAAAAAGTGAGATGCATATAGCCTGATCGTCTATGATGCAGGGAGGCCACAATCAGCACATGAGAAAATGTACGAGTGGGCAATAGAAAATGAGAAAACAGACTACTTCGCCTGACCGAAGTGATGATCGATCCATAGCTTCGGCTGTGCGGTCGATGTCTCCATCATGAAGGGTAAGGAACCACTCGATATGGGAACATGATTCGATGCACTCGATGATGCATCAGGGACAACTCCAGAATGAGAGGAGGCATTGGTGCTATCATGAAAACTCACTCGAAAACATATCGAGCATCGAGATCTCCTCCGAGAAGTCATGTGAGTATGATGATTCTCAGGTATCGACAGTGAATGGTGGCACTACGAGACTTCGTCTAATTCTGAGATGCGACAGAGAATTCGGACTGATTTCGAGAGGATTGTATAGTTTACGGGAGGAGGGATATTCATATCTCGTCCTCATCCAAATACTGAGGAGACTATGACTCTTCATCCCATTCACGAGTTCCAGTATCATCTCTTGGTAAAATTGTTTCACGAATTGCCTCGATA
The DNA here is from genome assembly GCA_031423995.1 of Candidatus Altimarinota bacterium. Lineage (GTDB taxonomy): Bacteria > Patescibacteriota > Gracilibacteria > BD1-5 > UBA2023 > STC-74. The sequence goes on from JANPGO010000025.1 coordinate 11,389, forward strand.
ATTATATTGAGTCTACCTTCTGAGAGATTGAGGTTTTTCAGATCGGAAATGATCTCTCATTTTGCTGTCCTGAGGGTCATATCCCGAAAAAGTCATATGCCTTCCCCATTTTGAAAACCTTTGTATATCTGCTTTTCTACCTCGAAGAATGTCCGTGATAGATTGATCAATTCATCCATATTCATGACTAAGCTCGGAGCAAAATATCTCTTTTCTAAAAGATTTCAGAATCGGACAATCCTATATTTTTCTGGTTTTGCGTCTATTCAGAGTGTTGAATTTCGAACGGATGGGATTTCGATATCGAGAGCTATCCCATTTGGACTTATGATTTTCACGCTTGTATGTGAGTCTCAGATGGGAAGTATATCCAGATTTTTTCCGTTTTCAACTCGTCATCACTTTATCTGGGTGTATCATGCGAGCCGTGCACGAAGCTCCATCATGAGTGCAGCCCGATTTTTTGCATCCGCACTGATAATCTGTTTGAGTGATCCTACTTCAGATACGGGAGGATGTGGATTCTCGAAAGTTTCTTCCATACAACTACTCTACCACACCTTTTTCCTTTTGGCAATTTTCTCTCACTTTCCCTTGCATTTTCGTCATATTCTTTATAATACGCGAGCTTCTACGTTTATCTACATTTCGTATATTCATGTGTTTCCCGACCATGATGCACGATTCATCAACTTATTATGGCTAAGAAACCAACCAAGGTCGTCAAGCTCCAGCTCAAGGCAGGACTCGCGAATCCAGCACCTCCAGTGGGTACCGCTCTCGGTCCTACCGGTATCCAGATCGCTGAATTCTGTAAGCAGTTCAACGAAAAAACCAAGGACCAGATGGGGAAAGTCCTCCCAACGGTCATCAATATCTACGAAGATCGTTCATTCGACTTCTATACCAAGCAACCTCCTATGACTTGGTGGATCAAGGATGCCCTGAAGCTCGCTTCAGGATCCAAGGAATCACACAAGGTCAAGGTGGGTCACCTCACGGTCGCACAACTCAAGACAATTGCCGAAGGCAAGATGCCTGATCTCAATGCGAATGATGTCGATATGGCTATGTCTATCGTCGCGGGTTCTGCTCGCTCGATGGGTATCACGAC
>JANPGO010000026.1:0-8455 GCA_031423995.1 Candidatus Altimarinota bacterium
GCGTTCCTGGAATATGATTCACTCGAAATGAGGTTCGAATCCTATTCGGGGAGCCATAGCATACTTTCCCCGATAGCTCAGCGGTAGAGCAACCGGCTGTTAACCGGTAGGTCATTGGTTCGAATCCAATTCGGGGAGCCATATACAATAAAACGAAAAAAACGCATTCAGAAATTAGCATCTGGATGCGTTTTTTGACAAGTTCTAACCTTGAAAGTGGTGAAATTTATTCAGAGACAATTTTTGTGAAAGGCTGAAACCAAGAATTGAGTTCCACGCTAAGTTCTCAATCTAGCATAATAAGGTTCGATCCTATTGCACGAAATATATTTTTTGGCTTGAGTATCTCATTCGATAAACATTTTTACCTCCCCCATACTTCTGTAATTTTGTTCATAGGAATAAGGTATTCAGCTCATGAACATAAAAAAAATGAGCGTATACTACAACACCTTCGATAGTTGACAATCATTACAGATTTATATTAAAATTTATAATATAAAAAAATCAATGTATTTCCTCGTGATTTTCCTCTTTTTTTCGATACTATAGCAGATATTGAGGATTTTTTGAATCCAGAAACTCATCTCCATGTCTCGAAAAGTTCTTTTCTCATTCTTCTTAGGGTTTCTCTCACTCTTTCTCGTACTCCAAGCAGGATGAGTCGGGACATTTTTTCGCGTTCGATGATACTTCAGTCCCATTGATACCTGGAATGCAGGTCATCCTGGGAAAGTGATATTTGATATCGGAGCTTCGAATAGTGGATTTGCACCGATTATCAATGTTGATGGCTATCTTTCTGGTTTTTTCTGGCTCGGAAATGTTTGATGGGCGACATTCAATCATGGAGTTGGTGTTGTTGAGCCTGCACGAATTATCTGTCCAGACAATGTCTTCCGTGATACAAGTATCGTCTGTCCTGCTACAGGATTTGCTTGGTCTGAGAATGGTGGATGGATTGCACTTTCCGGTGCATTCATTGACGGTGGATCAGGCATGTATTACAACCCATCGAATGGACTGATACAATGATTTGGTCATAGTGAATCGCTCGGATATATTCCATTTTATGGCTATGCGAGCTCACCTGTTGATACTGGATCGATCGATCAGACGGGTATCACTCTTGATGGAGTTGGTGTCAACTTTATAGGGAAAATTGCTATCATAGGAAATATTGCATGATCTCGTATATTCAATCTTGCGAATCAAAATGTAGGGTACATCTACAAAGATATTAGTCAGGCGAATATCTTGAATACGATTCACAAGAATATTGCGATTATCACGAGAAATATTGTACCGGCGAGCCTGAATACTGGGAATGGTATTGATTTTATTTATCAAAAACAAAACGGGTTTGACTATGATACATCATTCGGATGGACGTGGCCGATCGGAAAACGCTCCATTATCATAGAATGAAGAGATATCGTACTCAATCAGACGAATATCGGGGATGCTACCACGACAACACCTCGTGCACTTATCGCACTCAAGGATGCCAATGGAAATGGAGGGAATATCATCATCACAAAAGATGTCGAGCGCATCTATGCATTTCTCTATGCTGAATGATCTATATATTCAGGTGAGAAGCCAAGTACGTCTGACCCGATCACACCCTATATGCAATCCTGAGCCTTCAATATCCCATCACAACAACTCTATATTCATGGAGGAATTATCTCAAAAAATACGATCTGATGATCCCTCCAATTTCCATCAGTTTGTCCTGTTGTCATAGCGAATTGTACGACGACTCTTGCGCAATTCTATGATGTGAACTACTTCCGAATGTATGATTATACTGATCCAAGTCAGAAGTCTATCCCATATGATGATATTCGATTTGAAAAATCTGCAATAGTCATAGAATATGATCCAAGAGTTTCGTCTGATCCACCTCCATGACTCAATCTTGTCAGTCAATAGTATTCGTTTTTCATTATGAATGTATTTTCCTCTCGTATCCTCCAGTTCTTTCTCATCATACTTCTTTTTTTATCGACCGTCCCTACTTTTGCACTTCTTGGTCCTCCACCAATTGTGTATCCTGTAGGAGCGCCTGCGGGACAGACTATTGGAGGAATGTATCGCTCTTATTTTGATAATATCTTTATAGGGTGTAGTACTCCTGGGGATGCTATCAGTGGATTCAACCCGAGTGGACTTCCTATTTGTATCACCCCATCGGTTACATGACTGAATCTTGCAGGTGCGACAGGGTATACCCTCTACCATAATGGTACAACATGGGTATCGAGCCCGAACATCTACAATACCAATGGGAATGTCGGTATCGGTACATCGACTCCATGAGCCAAGCTCGAAGTCATTGGTCAGATAAAAATCACAGGGGGAACTCCATGAGGTGGAAAAATTCTCACAAGTGACGCGAGTGGACTCGCTTCGTGGACATCACTTTCCTCATCATTTTCTTGAGCGTACTGGTCTTTCTCTGGTGATATAGTTGATGCTGCTGCATTCCTCTGAACTACGAATGCTCAGGATCTTGTCTTCAAGGCGAATAACGATGAATGATTCAGGATTACTGCATTTGGTAACATACGATGAATCAATGCTGCAGGGAATCTCGCTGGATCCTACAATCTCGCTCTCTGATACGATGCAGGGAGGAATGCTGATGGATCATATAATACTGCAATTGGCTGATACAGTCCATGATATCAGATGTCATGAATCTACAATACCGCAATCGGATGATCCTATGCAGGATACTCTATGAGTGGACTTTCCAACATTGCTCTCTGAACCTATGCGGGATCCAATATGACAACAGGGAATAATAATCTGTATCTTGGTTCCTATGCAGTCGGAGTTCCAGGACGAGATGATCAATTCTCAATCTGAAATGTACTCTATGGTTTCTGAATGGGATCGAATGGTCTTCCAAATGGTCGAGTCTGAATCGGGACAATGAATCCATCATTCAAGCTTGAAGTGGTCGGATCAGGAAGCTTCTCTACATTGAGACTTACACAATGAGCAGCTTCAGGAAAAGTTCTCGTCTCGGATACAACTGGTAATGCCTATTGGAGCGATGGAATAGTTGCATCTACTACTCCAGTTGGGAATATTATCTGATGAGTGCAGAACTATGTTCCGAAGTTCTGAAGTGGTGGAAATGGTCTCGTCACAGGACTCCTGTATGACAATGGTCAAACTCTGGGTGTCGGTACGAATACACCCTCACCATGATACGTGCTTCATGCACTGTGAAGTATTCTAATAGGAGATGATCATGTCTATCCTGCTATTCTGAATGAAGGTTTTGAATCTGCAGTTCCACCAGCATGATGGACTACGAATACTCCAGGGGGAATAACGATAATACAAGATAGTGCAAATGTGTTTTCAGGGTCTGATTCAGTGAGATTCAATGGAAATGGATCGAATAGCTCATTTGCCTCTATTGATAAGACGATTACTATCTTTGAGAATAGCTTCCTCTCATTCTATTGGAAGGTGAGTTCTGAACCAGGAGGTGATATACTTGCTTTTTGTCTCGATGCGAATCCATGTACGATCAATACATCCTGAGAGAAAGACTGGGAAAAAGTCACATACAATCTCTCTCCATGAATCCATACTCTGAGTTGGAAGTATTCGAAGGATCAGAGTCTTGCAAATGGACTTGATTCCGCATGGATCGATCAAGTACTTATAGAGCGATATGGACCAACGTATCTTGTTTGAGGACATATTGGAGTCGGTATACCCGTTCCAAAATACCCACTCGATGTCGAATGATATATTCAGTCACATGGCTACTGTATCGGGTGAACCTGTGCAAATACATGGAGGGGTATAGTGGAGCAAGGAACCACATCATGAAACTATAATCTCTATGTTGGTTCATCATCGCTTGGAATGACCACGACATGAGCATTTAATTCAGCATTTTGACCTTTTGCCCTCGCGCAAAATCGAACAGGTAAATCGAATGTTGCTATAGGAACAACGAGTTTGACATACAATACCTCAGGAGATAATAATACCGCTATCTGATTCACATCTCTCTATAAGAATGTCACAGGTTCAAATAATACTGCTCTTGGCTATTGGACACTGATCAATGCACTGACTGCTTCAAATAATATAGCCATCGGATATAAGGCAGGAGAGGCGATCACAACGGGATCGAATAATATTCTCATTGGTCACGATATCGATACTCCGACACCGACAAGCAATTATACACTCAATATCGGGAATATCATTTTCTGAACAGGAATTAGTGGCTTATGAAATGCTATTTCTCCATGAAATATCGGTATCGGAACACCAAATCCTGCTGCTCGACTCACCGTCTCATGAGGAACTATCCAGATTATCAATGGATCTCAATGAGTTGGAAAGGTTCTCATGTCTGATAGTGAAGGTATTGGAACGTGGCAATCCTTCTCTATCAGTACATCTTCTCTGACAGGTGGAACGGATAGTTATATCCCAAAATTCTCTTCTCAAAGTGGTATAGTAAACTCAAGGTTATTCGAAAATGGATCCCGCATTGGAATCAATACTACGAATCCTCAATTTACTCTCGATGTTCAAGGAGGATCTGGCTATATCAATGCAGGAAGTTGACTCTGTATTGGGGGTTCATGTATTTCTACATGGTCAGGAGCAGTCCAGATAACTGGGAATTCAAATTATCTCGCAAAGTATGATTCAGTCGGAAATATAGCAAGTTCCCAGGTATATGAGACGGGAGGTCGAATCTTGCTTGGTGATGTGAATACTCTTCTCACAGGATCAGTCACACGAGGATACCTCACGATAATGTCTCCTTCGACAACGAGTACCACTCAACCACTTATTACTCTGAGTGAGACTGGATGACAAGAGTGTCGAATGTGGATCAATTGATCCAATAAAATTGGCTCGAATTGTTCGTGGAACACCTCAGGTTCATCGAGTTATCTTCCGAACCAACTTATCCGAGCAAATGCTTCAGGAAGTGACCTCACAGGAGCAACGGCGTTTCAGGTTGGTACTCAATTTTCTTTTGGAAATACGACACCATGATCACTCTTTGAAGTCTGGTCTTGATCAACGGTGTATATGCATATGAAGTGAGTGAATAATCTTGGTGTATGAGCAGGCTCTGTTCGCTACTTACTCACAGGAAATGCTGATACTGGATTTGGACATGAATCTCTCTATACACTCACGACTGGATACTCAAACTCAGCATTTGGTCATCAGGCTCTTCGTATGCTCACGACTGGGTACAATAATTCTGCCTTTTGAAAAGAATCTCTCTACAATAATAATGATGGAACATGGAATTCCGCTTTCGGATATCAGGCGCTTCGCACCGGAACGAGTCCAGATTATACCGTTGCGGTAGGAGGACAGTCACTGTATAGCGCTACTACGAGTCAGAGAAATACGGCAGTTGGGTATCGGAGTCTCTATGGTGCAACGACTGGTAATAGTAACGTTGCCTTCGGGTCTGATGCAGGAAGTGGTGTAACTACAGGAAGTAATAATATCCTCATTGGTGATTCTGTTCAAGTTGCAACATGATCCCTCTCTGATCAACTCAATATCTGAAACTGGATCTATGGAAGTGGAGGGAATATTGGGGTATGAACATCTTCCCCGACAGCGAAATTTGAAATCGATTCAGGACTGAGTGATATATCATGATTAAAATTTTCTCAACTTAATTCCTCATCCCCCCTTACTTCGAATGGAATTGTTGCTATTGGTGTGAATGGTTCAGGTGATGTTGTTGCTGTCAGTCCGATCAGCAATATTGCCGTCTATGTTGGTGTTGATCGAAATACAGCCCTTGTCCCAAATCCTGATCTCAACTCATTCCAGATAACGTATGACTATAATCGATATTTTGCTATCCCTGGTCGTCAATCATTCGTCGTCAGTAATGGAAGCACTGCCTCGTATAATGGTCCATACTTCAAAGAAAATTGAACATCAAGTCTTTGTTCTGATGGAAATTCTCCATATGATTGTTCTTCCCCAGATCCAGTAACTGGTATATCAGCAAGTCCATACAACTCATTCACGATGTCTGCCAAGGGCGATACATTCGGTTATCAGATAGCTCTCTGAGCTCGATGAGATGCTCCACTCTACGCTCGAAGTGGAAAATTCTGAGCTTCTCAGACGGGATGACTCTTCCTGAATGATGGTACCAGCACGCCATCCCCATGGCAAAAGGTTTTATCAATTCCAGCGAATCATCCTGAATATTTTTATATTAACACTGGTTTCAATTCTCAACTCAGGACCCAAACTTGATGATGAAATATTGGTATTGGGACAACTTTTCCATACAGTCGTTTTGAGGTATGGACTGGATCAAGTACAGACCCTTTGCTTCATTTTCGTGGTGTTAATAACGTTGCACTTGGTTTGAAGGCGATAGATATTACAGCGACTGGCACCATCACTGGAAGTGGGAATACAGCATTATGAACTGAGGCAATGAGTGTTCTCACTACAGGTTTTGCCAATGTCGCTGTAGGATATCAGTCGCTCAGAAATATCACTTCATGACAGAGAAATATAGCTCTCGGATATCAATCCCTTGGAAATAGTACAACAGGGAATGATAATATTGCAGTCGGGTATCAGGCAGCAAATGCCACTGCAGGTATACCGATATCGAATAGTATTGCACTCGGATACCAGTCTCTTGCCGCAACAACAGCATCGAATCTCATCGCAATTTGATACCAATCACTCAATGCGAATATCGGATGAGTGCAGAATCAGGCAATAGGATACCAATCACTTCTCTCGAATACAATTGGATCTGCGAATATAGCAGAAGGATACGAATCGCTTCGTACGAATACAACAGGGTCTGGAAATGTTGCCATATGATATCAAAGTCTCCGAACGAATAGCGCTGGTTGATTTACTACTGCAGTCGGATATCAATCGCTCATAAACTCGACTGCTGTTGGAGGAAATACGGCTTTTGGTGCCTTTACACTTTCTTCTGATACTCTCTGAGCTGAGAATACTGCCATTTGACGCTCATCCATGACGGCGAACACGACCTGATCTGGAAATACTGCCCTTGGATACTATGCTGCTGCTACAGAAACTGCAGCCAATACAACGACAGCCCTCGGATATCAGGCGGCACGATATTTAGCAGGTTCAAATAATACGGCACTCTGAGCATATAGTATTCTCGGTGGGAATTCTACAACTCCATCTGCAAATACTGCTATCAATAATACTGCCATAGGATACAATAGCCAACGATGAACTATTGGTACATCTTCAGTTGGGAATTATAATGTCTCTCTCGGATATCAATCCCTCCTGAATCTCACTTCAGGATCGAATAATGTTGTTCTCGGATCAAATGCTGGAATAGGGCTCACTTCATGATCAAATAATATTCTCATCGGTGATAGCGTCCAGCCACTTTCGAATACCGCATCCAATCAGCTCAATATTGGAAATTGGATCTATGGAAGTGGGGGAAATATTGGTATCTGAGTATCCAATCCGACGGCGACATTCGACCTCAGTGGCCAGATCAGGATATCATGATGAAATCCTGGGAATGGGAAAATCCTCATGTCAGATAGTACTGGACTCGCGACTTGGCAAAATCCATCAGGAGGTGCAACGATTCCTTGGGCTATAACGGGGAATTCTGGTACTGCTGTAAATTCGAATTTTATCGGAAATGCTGATGCAGTTGATCTTGCATTTCGCACCAACAATATCGAACGTATGCGAATCATGGCGAATTGATGAATTGCGCTCGGTACAAGCTCCGTCTGATCCTATGGACTCTTTCTGAGTGGTACCAGTTACTTCTCAAATACGGTTAATATTGGAACGGGACGCTTTCTCAACTTCTCCAATCAGACTCTGGGTGGAACAGGTGGTCTTCAGTGGATACTTCCGAATGATCAGGCTTCTCTCTATGCAAGCGAAGTATCTGCCTGACAAACGGATTATGTCTTCAAGCTTGGTACCAACATCACGACCGATCGATTTGTCTGGTGGCTCAAAGGTGCATCAGACGTATACCCGATGATTCTCTCAGCCAACTATGGCAACTTCTATGCGGGGAATATGTATATTGACTCGACGAATAGTCGTATTGGTTTTGGAACTGTTGCTCCTATTGCCGGAGCGAAGGTAGATATCAATTGACAGATTCGTATCGCTGGAGGAAATCCAGGAAATGGAAAAGTGCTCGTCTCTGATGCTAGTGGTATAGGAAGTTGGCAATCACTCTCTGCTGCAAGTGGTGCATTCGCGAATTGGTGAATCCTTGGTAACTCCTGAACCCTCGCATCGACGAACTTCCTCTGAACCACTGATGCTATCGATCTCGTTATTCGAACCAACAATACAGAAAGGCTCAGGATCAATGCTCTCGATGGAAATCTCTCCATCAATGGCATCACCATCGGACGAGGAT
>JANPGO010000027.1:0-36148 GCA_031423995.1 Candidatus Altimarinota bacterium
TATTCGATCCCATTCCAGCTCATCGTCTATACGAAGGATATTGCCAAAAAGGTTGTTATATCTCCTCGACATGAAATCGTCTTTCGTACGATCATCTCAGGAGAGAAGAAGCAACGAGTGAATGCCTTCGGTATCCTCAAAAAACAGTCTCAATCACTTGATATTCGCAAAGTATCATTTCCCGTGCTCGGACTGGAATCTGCACTCCTCGATGCCCTCACGATCCATGATCATGAAGAGGGAATTACCGAGACATTGATCCTGAAATTCCTAAAACGCTATGAATCAAAGCTTGAACGTGGGAATTTCGGTATCCTGGTCTCAGTGCGCTATATCCGGGCGATAAACCGTCTCAGAGAGATCACAAAAAATCATGGATATACTCGTCTCTATGACAACTGTCTCGATGTCATCAAGAAGGAATGAGGTGGATGTTTTGTGAGTTTCTAGATGTTTGCGATAATATCTTCTTTTTTTGGGAGCCGATCCTTGATCATCTGGTAGACTGAATGTGGTTGGGGAATAAAGTGCACTTTTCGAACGTCATTTCGTTGCTCGAGGAGGAGGTGTCCATAGTTAAATATGTTTGCAATGAGACCATGCCGTTCGACATCGACTTTGATGATACTTTTCATATCCATGAATTCTATGTCATCAATGAGGAGGAGGCTCGTGTGGATGAAGATAATGGCGTTCTCTGAGATCAGCATAACTCGTCAATAGTAGTCTATCGAATTCAGTGTGAGCTGGAGAAAGACATAATTGATACTGATAAGTAGAATCGGTATAAAAACAAAATTGATGATATCATTCTGAAACATTGAGTGATAGCGACAAGTGATCCAAAAAAGGAGTCCAATCGGTATCAAGAAAAGAATAAATCTCGATATCTTGAAAAAAAGAAGGATTCCGTGACGATGAATACTATTTTGATGAATCTTCATAGAATGATACATTATGGAGTATATTGTGGACAGTTATAATTTCATGAATATAATAAGGATCCCGATGGAAAGTGTATATCAAATTCCTCAGAAAATAATCGCAGAAACCCACGGTCTTCTATATGTAGGGGATATATAGGATTTATCGTACTCATGCATCCTCTCTTCTGTTCGCTTTCGTATAACGTACAGTCGGTGAAGGATGAAGTACATCCCTATGAGCCAGATGATCGAATAGCCGACGGCCATGAAGGTGAGTATAACCATATCGATGACTTTTAGTCTCTCATTCTAACAACAGCGAACGTCTTTGCAATAATAAATTTTGTTTTTTCTGAATTTTGAGTATCTTTTTCCCCTAAATATTTTTTACTACTTCCCTTGAAACTCCAAAAATACCTCGCACATGCCTGAGTCTGCTCTCGTCGAAAAGCTGAAGAATACATCGAGAAGTGAATGGTGACCGTGAATGATGAACGGGCGCATATCGGCCAAGTGATCGATCCTGAGAAGGATGTTATCAAGGTTGACGATGCCATCATCGAAGAGACAGAGAACCTCGTCTACTATGTCTTCAATAAGCCACGAGATATCGTGACGACCTGCCTCTCAGGAAAAGATGATGAGAAATGAATCCTCGATATCGTGAATATACCTGAGCGAGTATTCCCTGTCGGTCGACTGGATAAGGAAACAACAGGACTTATCATCCTCACGAACGATGGTCGTCTCTCGAACTACCTCATGCATCCTCGCTATGAACATGAGAAAGAATACATAGTCGAAGTCTATGGGAAAATCGAGGATGAAGCACTCGAAAAGATGAGAAGGGGAGTACGGATAGAACTCAAGGATAATGGCTCACGTTCGCGAATTGTCAGGCGTATTGGAGGCAAGGATACCGTCATCACCAAAAAATATACGACGATGCCCTGTCTAGTGAATCGACTCTCTTCATCGAAGTTCTCGATCATCCTCCGTGAAGGGAAAAATAGACAGATCCGTCGTATGGTCGATGCGGTTGATCATGATGTGAAACGCCTAAAGCGCATCCGTGTGGAGAATATTATGCTCGGGGATCTCGTGGAAGGGCAGTGGAGACGATTTACGGTGACTGAGAAACGGGAGATGGTGAAAATGATCGAGAATATTAGTTGAGAGTAAGAGAGCTCATATCAAAATCCAATCATTCTCATGGAGGAGTCCAATATCATCATTCCAATTTCATTATCGTGGCCTTTGCAATCCTTCTGCAGAGTCACGCTGGAAATGTAGCAGTGCCATCTTCATCTATAAAAATAGGAAAACTCCCAATCTTTTGCAGACCTGGTAGATATTCAGGATTATTTTTTCTTCAACAATTACATCATATACATGTAGTTGATGTATATGAACTTATTACTCAATCCTAAGTAAAGGTTTCTCTGAAGGATCTCTATCTATGAAATTTTTTATGTGCTTCTTTGAGCTTTGGGTTCGTCACATGCGTGTATACCTGAGTCGTCGTGATCGAGGCATGCCCGAGAAGTTCCTGTATTATACGTATGTCTGCACCATTTGTCAATAAAGTTGTCGCAAAACTATGTCGCAGCGTATGTGCATGCATATTTTTGAGGATCCCTGCCTTGATTCCATAGTCTTTCACCATCGTCGTGATGAAGAATCGGGTGAGACGGAGATTACCTCATCCCCCAGCTTCTTCTCCTGAAAGAGAAGGGGAGTGTGCAGTGAAACTCTTGATATTCCGTGGATTGTAATTGTGTCTGATGAATAATGCAGGAAATTCATCGTCTCGAGCACTCAGATATTCCTGTATGGCATCTCGGGCTGTTTCAGTGAGGTAGACGACCCGGAGTTTCCCTCATTTCCCCCGTACGGCGAATTCGAGCGTCTCGAAATTCACATCATTTCTATCCAGAGCGGTGAGTTCTGAGATACGCAATCCCGTCGAATAAATACACTCTGCGATGGCATAGTCACGCTTCCCCTGGATCGTCATGCGAGGAATCGCTGAAAAAAACCTTTCGATCTCTTCACTTGTGAGAAAGGTAACCTCACGGTCAGCGACCTTCATGAGGTCGAGAGTCGTCGGATCGAGACAATTGATCTGCTCCTTTTTGAGGTATTTGAGCCACGATCGGATCGTGATAATATGAGCATTTACCGTTTTTACCGAGAGTCATGAGTCTGCGAGTGCGAGTCGCCAAGAGTCAAAGTCTTCTTTTGTGATCTGTTCGATTGTCGGTTCTGGAAAGTGTCTCCCGAGTTCGATGAGGGGAGATCGCCATGATTTGAGTACTTCCTTATTGAGTGGAGGAAGGAAATCGAGAGGGGAGAAGTGATTCTTGATTCTCGGTTCTTGATTCTTGGTTGATTCCTTTTTCTCTTTAGTATTGGCATCAGGAAGCATGTAATAAATAAACCGCCAAATATGGAATGCATATTGTTCCTGCGTTTTACGACTTCGACCCTTGTGGAGACGGAGATAGATGAGGAAATTATTCAGTGCGGTGAAGAGATTCATATTATTTGGTGAGATGAACAGAATTGGTTCGTTCGAGTTTGTTCCAGAGCGTTCGCTTTCCGGTAAGAGCATAGAGAATACTCTTGATACCAATCCAGTAGAGGAAGAATCGGTAAAGAAATTTCTGGAGTGGGAGGAGGAAGAGAAGGTTTTTATTCTCATGTTTCTCGAATGAGAAGGCAATAGAGCTGATGACTATTTCGAGGAGAAAGAGTATTCCTGCCGTCTCAAGGAGAAGAAGGGTTGTTGAGAGATAGTGGTATGAGTCAAATACATAGTAGTTCACAAGCGAGAAAATCACTCCAATAATCGCGAAGAAATCAATGATCGGTCAGAAGATCGGAAAAATCGTCTGTGTCAGGATCATATAGGGAAAGGTGAAAAACCTCAACCCCACTGATACTTGATCATTGGTCAGTATATCACGGTGTTTCCATGTGACCTGGAGCACTCAGAACATCCATCGGAAGCGTTGTTTTGCGAGTGATCCCCATGATTCTGGAGCTTCCGTATAGGCTATCGCATTCGGAGCAAAGGCAACTCGATATCCAGCCTTCAGGAGCATGATTGTGAGATCACTATCCTCAGCGAGGGTTTGATGGGAGAATCATCAGAGTGACTCAATCACAGACTTCCTCCAGGCTCATACTGCCCCGGGTACAACAGTGATCGCATTCATCATTGCATAGGCTCGACGATCGAGATTCTGGCTCGTGATGTACTCAATTGCTTGGAGACGAGTGAGAAGGGAATTCCTATTTCCTACCTTCACATTTCCTGAGACAGCTGCGATATCCTCGCTCGTGAATCCATGCATGAGTTCTGCAATGGTATTTGTCTCAAACAGTGTATCAGCATCGATTACGATAATAATCGATCCAGTTGCATGCTGGATTCCATGATTGATTGCCATGCCTTTCCCTGCATTTTCCTTCGTATAGACGCTGATCTTCTCATGAGAATCTGCATAGGTTCTTGCCACATCATAGGTATTATCCGTCGATCCATCATCAATTACGATAGTCTCGAAATGCGGATACGTCGATGCTATGAGGCTCTCGAGCGTTCTCACTATCACTGAGGATTCATTGTATGCTGGTACAATCACACTCACGAATGGATTAGCTTCTCTTTGTTTCTTCTTTTTCTCGTGATGGAATCGTCTCCATGCAAGCGAGAGGATAATGGCAAAACGAAGGATTCCCAGCGTGAGGCCAAAGGCCGAGAGGAGAAACACTCATCCAAGGATAATACTGAGCACAATAAAGAAGAGCGAATCACTGAGAATCAGGAATTTCTCCTTTTCGGGAGTCTCAGGCATCACGATATCTCGAGAGGGTCCGATCAGATCAGAAAGGGGAACAATCGTATATCCGCGATCACGGATTGACTGGATCAATTTCGGAAGGGCAGCAATCGTCTGTTCTCTCTCGCCCCCAGAATCATGGAGGAGGATAATATTTCATTTCCCATCATCGATCTGATCGAGAGTAGACTGTATGATCGCATCAACACCTGGACGACTCCAGTCATTCGGATCGATCTTCATCCCGACCGAGATATAGCCAAGATCATTCGCACGAATGAGGGGGAGAATATCCGAGGGTGTCTCTGGCTCGACATCTTCCCCATAAGGAGGACGAAAGAGACTCGTGCCATGTCAGAGGATGCTCTCAAAGATGCGTTCAGTGAGTGAGAGTTCTATATCGGTATGGACTTCACCGATTTTTGATATTTCGGGATGGGAGAAACTATGATTCCCGATAAGGTGCCCTTCATTATACGCACGACGGACAATATCTGGATACTTCTCTGCATTCATCCCGATCATGAAGAATGTTGCTGGAGCTTTTGATTCTTTCAGAATATCGAGAATCTGTGGCGTATATTTTGGATCAGGTCCATCATCGAAGGTGAGAACGATTTTTTTCTTCGACCCTCAGCCATATCGTGTTACTGTGTAGGGAAGGGGATACTCTGATACATCTTCGTCCACGATCATATTGTCTTCGATATCGATTGATCGAGTTCCATTTCTCGGGAGCCCAGTGACCTTGTAGAGTTCACCTGTACCATCATAGGTGAGTGCATAGCCATATCAGAAATGTTCTCATGCATGCGGATCATTTTGTTTGAGTATTTCCCAGAAGGATGGATCTTCAGATCCGAGTCTCCAGAGTCATACATGATGGATACCAAGATGATCTATGACCTGCATCTGATCCCATGCTGTGACCGCATCGAGATACCAGATCTCATGATCATCGCCATTCTCATCTGTATAGGAAAATCCTGGATTCAAACTCCCAGTATCGAAATCAATACTATTTTCTGATTCTCGTGCGAGACTTATTGCTTCCTGAAAAGTGAGTGCAGAGGTTGTCTTTTTCGAAATATTCCAGTCATAGCCATAGTTTCAGAGGATGACTCCGATTTTTTCTTTTGGCACCACTTTTTCTATCTCACGAATCCCATCCTCGAACCAATCGAGTGATGCAATCGGACCTGCTTCACCCGTGAGCCAGTGCTCATCATAGGCCATGAGCATCACTTGATCGACAGCATCGCTGATACGAGTATAATCGTATGAGTCATTATTCAGAGGAATATTCACTGAGATTGTGAGATTCTCTTGCATGAGGAGACTATGGAGCTCCTCGAGAAACTCATAGTAGAAGGGAAGTGTTCCGTCATCCATATTCTCGAAGTCGATAGAAATTCCTTGAAGTTGGTATTGTTGCAGAACTTCTTTGATCGTCAGTTCGAGATCTTCACGTGCAGTTGAATCAGAGAGAATCTGTGAAAGTAGTTTGTTATCCCATGTTCCAGATAGTGTGTTGTAGTTATTGATGAGTGGTACGATAGGTTCATTCGGCCGTGATTTTCTCACAGAGGCGAGTGTCTTCTTGAACTTCTCTGGTGATATGAGATCGACTCATCCAGTTGCGCTCACAGAGAATTCCTCGAGAATCAGTGTATCGATCTGATTCAGATTTTCCTTCAGGGATTCTCGACTCCCATCATCCCATTCGACTCCAAATGCATCAATCGTGAATTTCATATTTTCTGTTCAGGAAAAGCTTTTATCACTGAGTTCTTTCAAAAGCTCAGCTCAACTTTTTGTCTTTGATATCTTTGGATTGAATGCATGTTTCTTGTATCCGAAACGATGTGAAATAGCCTTGAAATAACCAGTTCCAGAAAGTTCAGGCTTCAAAATAATACTCGCGATCAGGATACAGAGGGAGAGAATGAAAACACCAATAATCGAGAAAATGAATATCTTCACAATTCGTTTCCGTTTCCCAGATGGATCAAAAAATACAAAATGCATGATGAGTAGGTGCTTGAGTGAATGTTAAGAATGAGTATAGGGAAAAAGTCGAGAAGGCAAATGAGGATGAATTATTCTATAGATATTTCAATTTCATTTAAGAAAAATAGGCAGAAGAATTTTTCTTATTTCCTTTCTTAGTTTTTAGTTATAATAACACCTATGCAACTCAATGGATTGTTCGACATACAAAGAGGATCACAGATACCACAAGAATATAGAGATGAAGTTTTTTCATTAATGAAGCGATGATTATTTAGAAAAGATATTGCAGAAAGAGTACTTTTATGAATTAAAGATTTCCTACTCATCGACGCATCGTTCGGAAGTTCTAAAAGCATAAAAATCGTAATCAGGAGGGAAGATGGATCGAGTTGACCCGCATTTATCGTTCAGAGAACAGAAAAGAAAGTTAGTGTGATATTTCATGATCAGAGAAGAACATCATCTAATGAAGTATTTTTAGTTAAATAATAGAAGGGGAAGGTAGGATGTTACACATATAATACATCACATAATGTAACTTATGTGATGTATTATATGTGTTTCTCTATGAAATCAACTCTTTTGTCAGACAGGTTGTCGATGTATCATTTTCATACTTGTATGAATTCTGAAATCTTTTCGATCGAATAATGATTGTCTCACGAAATCAAAAATCAAGAAAATTAGATATTTGAAATATGAATTTCGTACCTCTCGACGATACAATACTCGGAAAATTTTTTTGAACGCGATTTTGCTCAAAATTTGAGGCCATTTTTTCTTAATATATAATGAGAATAATTCTCATTATATGGACTTGCCTTTTTTAAACTTTGGATACACTTTCGTTATTCGTTATTCGTTATTCGTTATTCGTTATTTATGCGTCAGAAAATACTCGAACAAGCCTGTCGTGACATTGTCATGAAGAATATGGAATATGATGGAAGTCAGGTGATATATCTCCTCTATGATACTGAATCTCCCTTAGCAGAGATCCTTTCTGATGCCCATATTGCAATATTGAATGAACTCAAATCCTGAAATTTACACATTGTAACCAGAAAATTCCATAATCCCCCACAACCGCTCTATCGCGGTGGGATGGTCAATCCTGAGAATCCGCATGCAAAAGAACAAAATCGAATTATTACTTCACATAATATCGAGGAAAATAAGCGAATCGGGCTCAATCACCATGAGATTCTTCAGGTGAAGACAACTCTGGAGACTTGACTCGAGAGCAAAAAACAAGAACAGATTCTTCCTTCGTCAGAATGACAGAACCAACAAGAGCTCGCTGATCCTCAGATAGAGTCTATCAAAGATGAACTCATTTCTCTTCCAAAATGATCGATCGTTATCCTTGTCCAGTCGACGAATTTTCGACTTTCTACCTTTCGTATACGGCTCGAACTCTTCCATCGAGGCATTCATGTCGTCGAACACAATCATCTTGCATATATTCCAGAGCAAGAATTTGATACCTTTATCGATGCACTACAGTATCGGACGGATGAATATGTACGATTCGAGAAAGAATTTTCTGACCTTACTCAGTCTGCTCAGACAACACAAATAGAGTCGATCGATGGATCAATACTCACATTTTGACCACTTGAGTCCATTCGGGGAAATACGGGAGATTATACATGAGTGGAAAATAAAGGCTGAACCTTCCCTATTGGTGAAGTCTTCACAGAGGCAATCGATCTCGGGAGTGTCGATGGTGCCTGTCTGGTCGAGAGTTTTCCGAATGAAGATTTCTCTGTGAATATTTGCGAGCCATTCGAGCTCATTATCGAAAAAGGAAGAGTGCTTCCCTCTCCTCACTTCCCTTCCGCATTCCAGAAGCTCTATGATTGGATGGTCGAATATGAGTGAGAAGTCATAATTCGAGAACTTGGATTTGGACTCAATCCTGCAATATCGACGACTACTCCCCTTAGGGATATCAACTTCCACGAACGAAAGGTTGGAGTTCATCTTTCTCTTGGAAAAAAGCATGGTATCTATGGAAAAAAGCTTCCAAAAGCGGAAGTTCAACGATTTCATATTGATGTGTTTGTGGCTCTGAAGTCAGTTTCTCTTGGTCAGACTGAGATATTTCGTGATGGAAAGTGGATTCTCTAGTGATTCGTTATCAGGTCATATGTGTAAGCAAATAGGAAAGCTGAAAATATACTTTCCTGTTTTCATGTCAGAATAATTCTATGATCCGCAAAGACTCGTTATGAGTAAAAATAGGACTTACACTTATATAAGTCCTATAAATTCCTGACACGTATAAATACACTATTTTTTTATCAGGATATTTTTTTCTATAAATGCGACCACTTCAAGAGGTGTGAATTGTGATTTTCTGAGAAAGAAATCTGCTCCGAGGTCCTTCACTTTTTTTTCTTCATCGACCCCCTCGAGATTGCTATTCACGATCACTACCGGGCGAATACTGGTATTATACTTCAGTGTGTGGAGTACCTCGAATCCATCCATATGCGGCATCATGATATCGAGGATGATGATTGCTGGGTTTACTTCGACAGCACGAGCAATCCCACTGAGTCCATCAGGAGCTTCATAGACTGTATATCACTTGGACCTGAATGTGATCGAATACATTTCTCTGATGTCATCGTTATCTTCGATAATAAGAATAGGCCGTGCGAAAGGGTTTTCACTTGTGGCTTCGGAGCTGAGTTTTTTCACTGCATCAATGAGATCTATATTAGAGAGAGTTGCTGGAAAAACATGTATATGATTGAGTTCTTCGATCTGAAGAGGTGGGAGATTGTCTCCACGCAGGACGATCTGACATTCCGACTTCAGTACTTCATTGAGATCATCAGCAAAAATCGGGGCATCCTTGCAGTCGATGAGAATGATTGATGTTGGTGGTATTGACGGATTCACGTATTTCAGGAGGTGCGGGAGATCGAAGGTATACTGAATCTCATAGTGGTTCATCACGAGCATTCCGATCAGAGTAGGATCCATCGATGAGATGATACATTTACATGGCTGATTCGACATGGTGAAGAGGGATAGAGAATAAAAAGGTAGTTCCAGTACCGAGCGTTGACTCGGCTCGGATGGATCATCAGAGGAGTTCTATAATCTGCTTACAGAGGTGGAGACCAAGACCCGTTCCATGAATACTTTTTTTGGTATAATTCGTATTATCCATCTGATTGAATTTCTCGAAGACATGTTCGATTCGCTCTGGTTCGATTCCCTTCCCGGTATCCTTCACTTGTATAGTGAGAATATTATTCCCATCTGTTACATGTACCTCGACCTTTCCTCCTGTATCAGTGAACTTGTATGCATTCGAGAGGAGATTATTGCAAATGAGAATGAATTTTGATTTGTCAGTACGAATTGTATTGATTTGGCATTCATTTGTCAAAATAAGTGCTATTCACTTTTCTCGATATAGTGTTTCAAAATTTTCTACAGAAAGTTGGATGAGCTCCCGAATATTCACTTCCTCATAGAGGAGCTCAAATCGCCCAGCTTCAATCTTCGAAATATCGAGGATATTATTCACGAGTTCGATAAGGGATTCGGTATTATCATAGATCTTCTGCATATATGATCTGGCATCTGGAGAGAGGGATCAAAATGTATCACGTAGGAAGAGATCTGAATATCCCTTGATGATCGTCATCGGGGTTCTGAGTTCATGCGAAGCAATCGCGAGAAAATTATCCTTATTCTGATCGACATCTTGGAGTTTTTTGTAGGCGACCTTGAGTTCCTTGTTCTTCAGATTGAGTTCCTTGGTCTGGA
This sequence comes from Candidatus Altimarinota bacterium, assembly GCA_031423995.1. Lineage (GTDB taxonomy): Bacteria > Patescibacteriota > Gracilibacteria > BD1-5 > UBA2023 > STC-74. The sequence goes on from JANPGO010000027.1 coordinate 10,580, forward strand.
TGCGGACTTCTTCCTGGAGTGATCGATTGTACTCGAGAACCTGAAGTGCGAGGGCAATCTTCGGAAGAATATGGTTGATAATCCGGAGCTCATCCTGGGTGATCGTATGCTCTGATTCCTTCTTCCCGAGGACGAGAAAATATATTCCCTCCTTTTTCCCGTGATCGAGTGCGAATATCACTTCACCAATATCCTCAACTTCTCGCACGAGCGCATGACTCTCCCCCTCTACATCCTCTGCTTGGAGCTCAGAGAGAGCGAGCGGTTTATTATATGAATGAAAATAATTCAAGCATTTTGGATATTTCGCGGTCTCTTCGTAGCTCATGATCAATACTTTCTTGATCTTCAATGCATGTCAGAAAATCTCTTCGAGATCCTTGAGGAGATCGATCGTATTCTTGTAGACTCACTTCTTATCGAGGAATTTCTCTGTCTGTCGTTCGAGTTCTGCGAGTGATGACAAGAGGAATGCATCGGTGAGTTTTCTCGACCTATTCAACAGAAATACACTTCAGAGAACCACCATTCCGAGGAAGGTCTCGATCGGATAAAAGCTCGGAGTATACCCAATCCATATGAGTCCATACCAGAAGATTGATCCTATGAATAATGATATCACAACGATCGTGACGATGCGGAGTATCTGGAGAATTGCTGAACGAGCATCGAAGAGGTGGTGCCGAAGGATGGAATATCCGATAATGACTGGGTATGCTCCAGTGAGTATTGCCGTATATGGATAAATATCGATTCAGTAGACAGGGAGAAAAAGGGCTCATCATCAGAAAACTCATACTCCAATTCAGAGTGAAAAAAATATTATCCTCCTTGATTCTTCTTTTTGTTTTGATCTCTTGTATGCAAAATAGAGAAGTATAAATATTGCAATAAATACTGCATTGAAAAAAAGTGAAAATCCAAAAAAGTACGGAGTATACGGAGTGTCAAAATAGATCTCATTATAGACAATACTCACATGCTGTATGAGGAGTCCTGAGAAATTCAGTATATGAAAAATAATTGTAAGAATGTATCATGCAATAATTATCCATACCTTTTTTCATCGGAACTCTCAGAGCATGAGCAATGTCGTATGAAGAATCAGGATAGGGAGATTCGTGACTCAGAGATAGGATGCTCTCCACCAGAAAAGTGCAGTATCAGGATCTCTCGAAAAAGATACCATAGTGAGGCAGTACCCTAGAATAGCAACAGAAAAACAGAAAAAAGCCCAAATAATATTGATGGTCTTCTTCCCTGCTTGCAAGGTGATGAAGGTCATGAGGCAGTTCATGATCGCTGTACTGACTCAGACGATGGTAAAAAATCACATAGATGAATAGTACCACATATTCTATTATTTTCCAAAAAACAAGTAATTTTCTCGAAAATCCAGTAATTCAAAGAATCGTCTAGAGGAATTTACTATTATATTTTGGATACGCATACTCTTATAGGTATAGTGCAGATGATTTATTAGTAGATATATATGCCTGTTCTTTCCTCACCTCAGATAGATGTCCTTGCATCAATAGGATCATGCGATTGGCTATTGGGTCCAGCAAGAGAGCTTATGCGCAGATATTGTTCACTTGTTCATGGAGTTGAGGTTACACCATTTCCTTCCGTTGATGAGATCGTAGAAACGATTCGAGGACGTGTACTAAAACAGATTGTCTATATCTATCATGGAAATGATGAGAATAGTCCAAGTGTCTATAAAGGCATTGATAGGCCAACATGGAATGAGAAGGTAATGGATATGAATTCACCGAGCTTTTATTGATTTGTTCAGCATGTTGATGGAAGTATGAGTATTGCATGTCTTCTCAGAAAGCCATGATTTGCTGATCGATATATGATGCAAGGAATGATAGATCATTTTACAAGTCTTTCATCAGAACTAGAGTGAAGACTCGGGTATGAGTCAGGAACGATAAAATTCTCTGGAGTGTGAATTCTCCCTGGATGGATCAATAAACTTGCAAGATCAGGAAAAATCAAGGTTCCTGATTCAGTAATCCAGACAAATATTGAAAAAAATGCGAATTCTGCACGATTCGTCGCAGAGGCATGGAGGAGAAAAATTGCTGAACTTCAAAGCGAATGAAAAGAATTTATTCCAGTGATTCTCTGATACAAGTGAACCCTCTGAGAAGCAACCTTGATAGAATTAGGTATTGATCCTGAAAATCCTTGAAATGATATTTTGCTCATCGATAAAGGTACAGAGCATCTTTTTCCAACAGAGCACTTTCATAAAGATGTTGTAGTACTCGACCTCACAAAAGGTTCATTAAAGGAATATCTTCCTCAAGTTGCAAGGATTGCTTGATCTGGAAATAAATGTTATTGGGTCAATGAAGCATACCCTTTTCCAGACCAAGAAACACTAATGAGGGCATGAATAATAGGTGCTCGTATTGATCATATTGTCTGAGTAGAGTGAGATATATGTCCACAACTTACAGGTCCATATGAGTGAGCCATACCTTGCTGTATGGCAATTATAGGTCAAGATGCAAGCGGAGTGATAGTTCGAGAGATTTCATATTCATGAAGTGTGGTGGATTCTGAAAATCACCCAAACGTTCTTCAAGCGGCATAAGCACTCTCATTACTCCAATACCCCATTCACCTTCCCTCTGGTATCAAGCGTATGCTCGATACTCTCACTCGCTGATGGAGGTATATCATTTTTGGGTTGAAGATCTTCGAGAGCATGACTTCCCTTCCCTTCATGTCGTGGACGTTCGAGGAGGGACTGGATATTCGCAACAACAGCATCAGGATTGTTCACATAGTACATATTGAGTGATCACATCAGATTCTGCGTATCTCACTCTGTGAGGATGTCGATCGTTCCATAGTCGAAGATGCTCGCGATGCGATTCGGGAAGACAGAGCGGATTGTCTTGATTTTCTCGCTCTCGATTGTCTGGATGCTTGAGAGGACTCCTGATTGGTTCACGAAGTAGATCTTCCCAGCGATCACAACACTATAGTCCATCTCGAGGTCGATCATTCGCTTGCGATACATCTTCAGAAACATGATCTCGATAATCATCACGAGCGTATCGGTTGCGAGGATCCAGAAGTGCTGTCCGAGTGATTTCTGATAGAGGAATATGAACACGATCTCGCTCACAATCGTCACGATCAGGATGAATTGATTCGTGACAGATGCATCAAAATAGTTGATAAAGTAGCGATCTCAGCGTTCAAGGTTTTTCTTCAGGTCATTGAGATCATCCGTGATCATCGAGTACATCTGGAGTTCTCGAAAGTGACGAATATAATTCCACGAAGAAAAAAGGAGAATCACTGCCATGAGAATATTCCCTGCGATGATCGTCGTGCGGATGTAGTCGATCTCGATGCTCACGGAAGCGATCCAGACACTGAGGGCTGAGAGAACAAATATAACGATGGCTATCCAGATGCTAAAAAGAGCAAATACCCATGACCGCTTGATGATCATGATGCGAGTATTCCCTTCCGCGATAAGTCGCTCGACGAGTTCTGTTTCTCAGGCGATTTTGAATGATTTAAAGAGCCATGAATAGATGCTATGAAATGGTATCATGCATGAATGATAGCTATTTTTTCCGTTTTTCAAATATTTTCATTCGAATTTTTTCTTGATTGTTCGGAATCTTCGAGAGACATCCAGCCCCAAAAGCAAAGAAATTCTGAATTCTTTCAGAATACTCACTTCGCCTAAAGCGGTGCGAGCGTTTTTTCGATTTTCACAGCGAGTCATCCTCGTGGACTCTCGGAGAAGGTGAGCTTATCGACGAGCTTCTCAGTGATATGAAAGAGTCATCGTCCACGTTTTCCCATATAGATTCAGTAGTTTTGTTTCTTGTTCTCACGAACGGTTGCAATATTTTTCGTGTTCTTCGAATCCTTTCCTGTTCCAGTATCGTGGACTTCGAGGGAAATCTCGAAGAGTCAAGTTGATCATTTTTTCGCATGAATAAGGCAAGAATCAATGTCCCCCTTCGTGCTCCCATGTTCTATAGCATTGTTGATGAGTTCATCGGTGATGAGGATAAATCTCCCTCTCCAGAGCGCATGAATATTGTGTGCGTCAAATATTTTCCCCACAAAGTCACGAATTATCTTGGATTGACTATGATCAACCGAGAAATCAATGCGACAATCCACTTCGTGAATATCTCGAAGGGTGGTGAGAATTTTTTGAAGGGCTTCCGTATATCCGAGATGTGCGATATTGATTTCAACCATGAAGATTCGGAATTCGTAGAGATACGAGTCTCACTATACACGTTTTCGAGAAAAAATACAAAAAAAAGCATAAAAAATCCCGAGGAATATTCCTCGGGATAAAAAAATCTCTCCAAGAGGAGAGATTTTTACTAGCGAACTGCCTCCTTAAGAGTTTTACCAGCGCGGAAGACAGGAGTCTTCATTGCAGGAATCTTAATCTTCGCACCTGTCTTTGGATTGACACCATTACGAGCAGCACGATGAGAAACCTTCCATGCACCAAAACCGGTAACATTTACTTCCTCACCCTTCTTGAGTGATTTTGTAACGACCTCGATCATAGCACCGAGGGATTTTGCAACAGCGTCTTGACTGAGACCAGCCTTAGCTGCTACTGACTTGATGAAGTCCTGCTTTTTCATAGGAGAAAAAGTTAAGAAATAAAGGACAAAGCCGATTATAAGAAAGAGTTTTGGAATTGCAAAATTTTTTTTGGCTTTTTTCTTGACCCCCCTTCTGTCAATAGGCATTTTTTCCCTTCTGTAGAGCCAAAAATCGAGTTTTTCTTGTGTTGGCTTCCAGAAGCCAAAACGATATCTGGATGCGGAAAACTCACCCTCCCTGTGTATACAAAATCTATGCAGGCATCTACTTGCAAAATAGAATATATATGTATACTCCCTGAGATTTTCAATTTCACTCCTCATTATGTCCGAAAAGATATTCATCCTGAGTTCACTCATACTTTCTTGTGGCATTACCTTTCTCATCATGCCACTCGGGATCAGAATTCTTCAGAAGTATAAAATGGGAAAACAAATACGTGAAGAAGCATTGATTGGAAAAGCAGAAGAATTTGCTCGACTCCATCAAGGAAAAGCTGGAACACCAACCATGGGGGGAATCTTCATCATCCTGACAGTACTTATTGTTACAGTATTTACTATTATCATTCAGTATTTTGGTCCTTGGATGGAACAGTATTTTGGTACAAGCTTCAGAAATAGCCTCTGGAATCGCCATGAAACCTATATTGCACTTTTTACTCTCGTCAGTGTCGGATGTATCGGACTCATCGATGATTATCTGAATATTCGTGGCATCGGGAGAACCAAGTGACTCCCCGCTCGGGTCAAGATGATTCTCCTTATCCTCTTCGGACTCGTTGGGGCATATTGGTTCTATTTCAAACTCGATTATACATCTCTCCATATTCCATTTTTTGGAGGCGTGGAGATCGGGTACTTCTATATTCCTCTTTTTGTCTTCATCCTTGTAGCGACTGCTAATAGTGTCAATATCACTGATTGACTTGATGGTCTTGCAGGGGGACTTCTCCTCTTCTGTTATACAATCTATGCGGTGATTGCATACACGAAATGACTCTTCATTCTCACAGCATTCTGTCTCGTTATCGTCGGAGCACTCATTGCCTTTCTCTGGTTCAATATCCGACCAGCACGAGTCTTCATGGGGGATGTGGGCTCCCTCTCTCTCGGTGCAACTCTCGCAGTCATCGCATGTATGACAGACACTCTTCTGGTACTCCTCATCGCTGGAGGGATATTCATTTTTGAGACTATTTCGGTCATTCTCCAGCTCATCTCGAAACGCTTCAGAAATGGCAAAAAAATATTTCGTATTGCTCCATTCCATCATCATCTTGAAGCAATCGGATGGCTTGAAGAAACGATTGTTATGCGTCTCTGGCTTGTTGGAATGATTCTCGCTGTCGCTGCATTGACTGTTGCGATGGTCAAGTAGGAATTAGGCTTCCTTCGGAAATATATATGGAATGAGAAATTCACGGATCTCTCGCTCAAAGTCGCTATTCTCTTCAGGCATATCAACCGAGAGGATATAGACAAAGTCTGTAGCATTCGGTATCTCTGTCGTTATTATAAGAGATATTGGATCATATTCATTGATTTTTCATTCTATGATCATGAGTGAATCCTTCACATTCTCAGGATCTCAACAGGATTTCTTGAATGGAATCTTGAAGGTATAGAGATAGAATCGTCTCCTGGAGAGATTCTCTATCTGTTCAGTATTGAGCACTCTATTCGGCATGAAGACAACCTTCCCTTCTGTGCTCATGATCTTTGTATAATTGAGATTTATCTCTTCGACGATTCCTTCGAGATTTTTTACCCGAATAGTTTCTCCGATCTCAAAGGTTTTGCTCATTATGATGGAAAGACTTCAGAGGAGGTTTGCAATGATATCCTTGCTCGCGAGGGCAAATACTACTCCTCAGATTCCCGCTCCAGCGAGGAGTCCACTGGTATTTACACCGATCTCATTGAGAATGATAAAACCTCCTACAATCCATATGAAGAGAATCGTGATGAATCGTATAGTAGGGAGGAATTTTCGTATGACGAGATGTTCCATCGAAAAAGCATGTTTCACTTCGTGAAATATGAGGCTCACAATGTTCGTCACCATGAGGATAACGAAAAATCCACGTAATACTATATAGCTATTATCAATGATGGTGAGTGTTGTTGGATGAAAATGGAAAAAATTCGACTCAGTGATCATATGGTAGACAACGATCACGAAGGCGAGGGAAATGATCCAAGAAAGTAGATACCAGAGATGAGAAATTCGAGTTTTCATACGAAAAAAGCAGGGTTGTCCCTACTCTAGCAGAATCTTTTCTTTTTTGCAATTTTTTGACTCCTTTCCTCCCGGATTTGAGAGAAATCATTGCATATTTCTCTCTTGCATTTTCAGGATTTTCAGTATGCTCGTATGGCTTCGAGAGAAGTGTATTTTTCGTATTCTTTCAGAAAAGTCATCACCCATGAGTTTCCGTCTGTCGAACATCCATGATTACAACAGGTTCATAGCGGTAGATCTGGGCTCCTATCGTGTCCGAGCCTGTATCTATGAACGAGAAGAATGATGAACTCTGATTCTCCAATGAAAAGCAAGTGTGAGGCAGAATCGAAAGAATTTTCTCGATGGATCGATCACCAACCTCAGAGGTGTAGCGGATACGATCGAACGAGCAATCCTACAGGCAGGGAATACTCTTGACACCATTCCAGATGATATTATCATCAGTTTCTCACCAGAATTGACGATTTTTGACTCGATGACGACACAGTATGTCAGGTCAGATCGAGAGGCACCCATCACTATGGATGAGATCGATACCATGATCAAGAAGATCGAGTATCAATCCCTCGAACGAGCCAAAGAAAAATCAAAAAAACAATATGGGATGATTCATGATGATGTACGACTCCTCTCGAGTACCATGACGTCGATTCAGATCGATGGCAAGCATGTGACCAACCCTCTCGGATTTTCAGGATCCAATATCCTCATACGAGTGCTCAATGTTTTCGCTCCATCGAGCGAATTCAATATCCTTCGGTCGATCCTCTCGAGTCTCGGAAAACGTACGATCTCACTCGTTCCAACTCCCCTTCTCTTTTCGAAGATTGCCGAACAGAGTGACTATGCACTCGAATATAATGTCTATATCGACCTCGGATATCTCCATACCACCATTGTATTCGAATCGCGAAATGAGATCAATGCTTTTGAGACTTTTTCTTTCTGAGCGAAGAATCTTCTCGATGTCTTCGCTACCAAGCTTGCTGATAAAACGTACTTTGAGATCGAACATATGCTCTGGAGTACTGATTCAGCATTTTGAACGGATGAAGTATCAGTCCTTGAGGAATTCTTCGAATATCTCATCGATATCCTCTCTGTCCTCATCAGTCGTGAGAAGTTCAGTATTCAGAATATATTCCTTTCCTGAGGCATCTTCCAGAATACTGCCTATCGAGATCTCTTCTTCGAGCAATTCTCCGCTATCTACAAACATGACTTTCGCAGGCTCGAGCTCGCAAAGATTGCTGAGAAAAAACTCGAACCAGACTATGTTCTCTGCTACGGACTCGCTATCCTCGCAGAAGAGCTCCTCGTGACCAAGAAAGATCCACTTATTCGCCTTCTCAGATATGTCCTCTATAATTATGAATAAGCAGTATGCAAACCAGTAAGCTCATCCTCTCGAAATCCGTTTCCCTCTTCGAATCGATGAAGCTCATCGATCAGGCGATACGAACCGAGACCCTTCCTCTCACGATCGATATGAGTCAAGTATCGTTTCCACTGACTCGTGATGTTTTTTACGTGCTTGCGAAGCGTTTTCGAATTGATCAGTTCAAGCTCCTGCTTGCCCATGAGTATCAGGTAGAGATGGCACGTTCTGCTTCTATCAATGCACTTCTCTCTGGACTCAATGCTGAGTTCGAACGGGAATTCGAGAGTAAGAACCTCCTCAAACATAACTTCACCATGTGGGAATATTTTCTCTATGAATTGAAGCGGTGAATGCTCTATATCAAGTTCCTCTTCACCCGAAAGAAGGAGAAAATTCCTCTCTACAAGATCAAGAAAGCGACCCCAAATACCATTCTCATTGTCAGTGGACTCATCATGTCGCTCTCACTCCTCCTCTTCATCTTCTATTTCACTGTCTCAAAAACCTACGTCTATATAACGCCACAGATCTCTGTCCGACCGATCAGCGCGAATATTATTTTCTCTCAGGGAACTGGTTCGCTCATCCAATCGAAAAATACCGTTCAGATGCGAAAAATCACACTTCCTATTGAGTATTCGATGAACTTCCAACTCGATACCATTGATTCGAATTCAGCAACAAATGCAGGGTGAACGATCACTCTCTACAATGAGCTCTCTGCTGATCAAGCACTGAAGCCGAATACTCGGTTCGTCACGGATGATGGACTCGTCTTTCGAAGTGATGATTGGGTCAGTATCCCTGCTGCCAAGACGGATAATGGTATTACACAGATTGGTACTGTGGACGTCTCGCTTCATGCTGACCTAGCTGATCAGGGTGGGAAGATTACTGGTATTCGAGGGAATATTCCCGTGAATACCCTCCTCTCGATTCCTGGACTTAAATTCAATCGTGATAAGGTCTATGGAAAGGCAAAAATAGACTTCACTGGATGAATGGATCCGAAGATTCATATCATCACGGATGTGGAAGTGAAGAAACTGAAATGAATACTCCATGAACAACTGGCTCGTATTGCTCGGAGTCGACTCCAGACCTGGATCGAAGAATCGAATACAAAATGAGCCGAAGAATATGCTCTCCTCATGGGAGATGCGGTGACACTGGGCGATGAATCGATCATCATCGATAAAGGGAAAAAAATCGGAGATCTCACCAATGATATCGACCTCAAGGGAATGATCGATGTGACGGCACTCCTCTATGATCGTCGCGCAGTCATCAACTACCTCACTTCTATCTTCCGTGACAAGCTCCTCTATGGGACTGACAAGGAACTCGGTATCCATGATGATACCCTGAGGCTCACCAATGTTGTCAATCGCGCGGAAGATGGGAGCACGATCAAGGCAACGATGGAGATGAATGCAACGATCACCTATGATCTCGAGAATGCCACCAATGAACTCACGAAGCGCATGAAGCTCATCATTGCAGGGCTCGGAAGCGATGATGCCAAGACACGACTTATCAATGAATGACATGTGCGTGAAGTGAGTATTCGCTTCTCACCATTCTGGATGACGCACGTCTCATCCAATCTGGATAACATAGAATTCATTATAAAGAATGAGAAATAGAGTAGAGACGAAGAAAGAAGGCGAAGATGAAAGTAGTCTTCATGAATAAAAATATAAATTAGTAGACTTCTATTATTTCCTAATCCACTTCCTATGAGAAAAATTCTTCCTATTTCCCTCTTTCTCTTTCTCGGACTACTTCTCTCAGCATGTGGCTCAAGTAATTCTCCTGTTGTATCGAATACAGGAACTCTAGAAAAGAAGGTTATAACAATGTCTGGAGATTTATCTTCCTGAGTAGCGCAAGTATCATGAGAGGTTTTGTCAATCACTGACTCAGAAGTGATCAATGGAATCACTGTGCCACCAGAACCAGACCCAGTATTGAATGATGCTACTCTTACTGGTGTTGATATAAATGGTAATTGAGTGAGGGATGATGTGGAAAGAGTATTGGTAGAAAAATTTGGTACTAAGCCCAACTATCAATCATTTTTTGATTACGCTAAGGCAGAACAAGATCTTATAGTTAGCGGCTCGGAAGGATCAATCAAGAATTATATAACTATGGTTGAATGTAAGGATTTTCCAGCAAAAGAAGCCAATATTATTACATATAAAACTCTAAACAATAAGATTAGAAACCAAAAATATGGTAATCTACTAGCCTGAATGGTATTAGAAAGTTGCAACAAGTAATTAATCTTTATGTCCCTCTCCCAAGAGATCGAATCTCGTGTCAATATCCTCGATGTCGTGAATCGGTATGTCCAGACGAAGAAGGCTGGAGTGAACTACAAGTGACTCTGCCCATTTCATAGTGAGAAGTCACCATCTTTTGTCATCTCACCGCAGAAGAATATTGCTCACTGTTTCTCCTGTGGGAAGTGAGGTGGGCCGATACGATTTCTCATGGAGATCGAGAAGATCGATTTTCGAGAAGCGGTCTCCATCCTCGCGAAGGAAGCAGGGATCGAGATGAAGACGGACTTCATGCGGGAACGGCAAGAGAAATGAGAGGATATCTATGCACTCTATCGCGAGACGGCCCTCTGGTATCATACGAGTCTCTTCCAGAGGGAGAATGAGAAATACCTGAACTACCTCCTCGATCGTCAGATCTCCGTCGAAACGATCAAGAAATTCCAGCTCGGATGTTCGACAGCTCCACGAGATCTCTATTTCCACTTGAAAGAGAAGGGATTTGATCCGAAATTTCTGATTGAATCAGGGATTTTTGTCTCGGAATGACGGGATAAATTCTTTGGTCGTATCACCTTCCCGATAGCGAACAGTATGGGGCATGTCGTCGCATTTACTGGACGTGTTCTCGATACGTCCCTCCCGAAATACCTCAACTCTCCCGCATCGAATATCTTCGATAAGAGTTCTATCCTCTATGCGATGCACCTCGCGAAGCAGAAGATCGCAAAATCGGGCGAAGTCTTCATCGTCGAATGACAGATGGATACCGTTGCGCTCCATCAGGCTGGTATCGAGAATGTCGTCGGGATCAGTGGAACCGCCCTTACGAAGGATCATATTCGTGCTCTGAAACGATTTGCGAAATGCATCTATCTTGCCCTTGATGCCGATGATCCGGGAGTGAAGGCGACATTCTCCTCCATCGAGAACCTCATGAATGAGGATATTGAGATCCGTATCGTTCGTATCCCCAATGGGAAGGATCCAGATGAGTATACGAAATCCTGAGGTGACTTCCTTGCACTGCGTGAGATAGCTCTCTCTCCCATCGCTTTCTACCTCGAAGAATGAGGACGGCAGTTCGATATCACGACAACGATCGGGAAGAAGAAACTCATCGAAAAATGCCTCGAATTCCTCGTTCCGATCAAGTCTCAGATTGAGATCGACATGCATATTTCTGAGATGTCAGAGCGACTCAAGGTCGGACGAGATGCGATCTTTCTCGAGTATCGGAAGGCGATCCAGTCATCGAGGCTCCGAAAACAAGCACCCGAAACTCAATCAGATGACGAGCCTGTATCCAAAATGGAGCCCTTCACACCGATCGAACTCCTTGCATGATATATTTCTCGATATACACTTTTGGACTTGTTTTTTCGAGAATTTCGATATACTCTCGATGACCTTTCAAGTGAGAGGGATTTTTCGCTACTTTTTCATATCCTTTCTGGCAAAGAATTTGACCCAGAAGATGATGAGCGAATCAAAATCATAATCCTCTCCATCGAAGAAACACATCCTGATGAGGATCAAGCCTCTGTAGAGAAGGCAACGATTGACCTCATAAAGCAGTTACATCGTATCCTCATACTCACTGAACGATCTCGAGCCCTGAGTGCCCTTTCTGTGGATTCTGACGACTACCGTCGACTCAATGCTACACTGATCCAGAAGGCACGCTCACTCGGATTGTCTCAAAGTATTTTCAATAGTTAACATATACTTCATTCGTTATGGTCACAAAAAAGAAACAACCTCAGCAGGATTCTGCTGCCGAAGAGATCGATCTCAGTAGTATAGATATCGAGAGCCTCGATCTGCCTCTCAAAATAGAGAAAACTGTTCAAGCTGCAGAATGAGAAAAGAAACAAAAAAAAGATTCGATACATTCTGATCTCGCTGAAGAGGCGGATGTTTTTGGAAAGGAAGAAGAATTCCATGATGAGTTCGAAGATGATTTCGAAGAACCAGATGCCTCCACTGAAGAAACAGAAGAGGATGGATATGTCGGTCCCAAGGACTTCTTCACCGATAAACGTCGCAAGAAAAATCTCAAAAAATTTCTCGATGTCACCGTTCCTCAGGAGTTTCTCGAAGGGATGCCTGAAGAAGTACAACTCCTCTTCAAGAAATGAAAGGCAGAATGAAAACTCGTCTATGATGAAGTGATCACTTCCCTTCCGATTGGCGACGATATCGAGCTCATGGATGAAGTATTCGCGCGTCTTGCCAAGCTCAAGATCGAACTTGTCGATTCTCTCGATCATGATGAGATATTTCGTGATGCTGGAAAGAAAAAAGAAGAAGTCGATCTCTCAGAGATTTCTGATGACTCGATCCGCATGTACCTGAATGAGATCGGACGATTTCCCCTCATCGATGCGGAGGAAGAAGTACGATTGGGGCGACTCATCCAGAAGGGAGATCAGGAAGCTCGAAAACGTCTCGCAGAAGCAAACCTCCGTCTCGTGGTCTCGATCGCGAAGAAATATATGGGTCGTGGACTCGGACTCTTAGATCTCGTTCAGGAAGGAAATGTTGGACTCTTCCGTGCGGTAGATAAATTCGATCCTGATCGTGGATTCAAATTCTCGACGTATGCAACCTGGTGGATCCGTCAGGGCGTCACTCGTGCCATCGCCGATCAGGCTCGGACGATCCGTGTCCCAGTGCATATGGTTGAGACGATCAATAAATTCAATCACACCTATCGTCGTCTGACTCAGGAGCTTGCTCGTGAGCCACTCATGGAAGAACTCGCACTCGAACTCGAGATGGACGTGCGAAAGGTTCGACAGATTATGCGTATTTCTCAGGATATTCTCTCACTCGATTCTCCTGTCGGTGGAGAGGAGGATACGACGCTTGGTGACTTTGTCGAAGATGATAAATATCTTACACCAGAAAAAGCAACCAATCTCTCGATACTCAAGGAAAACCTCTATGAGATGCTCGATTTCCTCACTCCTCGTGAGAAAAAAATCATCGTCATGCGCTTCGGTCTGGATGGTGGCGAGATGCATACCCTCGAAGAAGTCGGAAAGGAATTCGGCGTGACGCGCGAACGTGTCCGACAGATCGAAGCGAAAACACTGGAAAAACTCAGAACCCATCCGAGCGCTGATAGGATTCGATTCTTTAATTAGTTTCAACTTTTTACATTCAAAAAATCCCCCAGATTTCTGGAGGATTTTTTTATGCTGCTAGTTCCTTTTTCTTATGAGCTAGATGGGGCTTCTTATGGACTTCTTTCTTTGACTCCATCGTTTCAGTGACAGTATTCTGGACAGCGATTCCTGTCATGGCTGTTTCGACGGATGCAGATGTATGATTTTTCTGAAGTGCATCGAGACCCTTTCCGAGTTCTCCTTCGAGAAGATTACGAACATGGAGTGCATGTGATTTTTCATCATCGAGGGTCCGGGCTTCTCCATAGGTAGCTTTCTCAAGTTCAGCAAAATGTTTTTTCTCATTCCCATATCATTCTGCTTCTTGGATCTTGGCATCATGTGCCTGATCGATTTCACAGATCATTACATCAATATCCGTAATGGATTTCTCGATGAATTCTTTCGGATGAAATATTTTCTGTCCTGAGAAAACTGATCCTTCTGTGACGGTAGCAGGAGGAATACTCTCAGTTGAGCGAGCTACTTCTGATGGTTTGATAGCATTTTCTGTCTTTTCTGATTCTATTGATCCGAAAGCAAAGAGTGGACTTGCTTCAGTGTTCGTTTCCACAAGCGGAGCTTCAGTCTCAGCTATAGGAGTGCTCGGAGTGGTCATAATAGAGCTTTCTTCTTGTGTAAGAGTTAATTCAGCTATTCCAGAAGCTTCAGGAGCAAGAATCAGTGGTGACTCCTGAGTTGGCATGAGTGATGAATTCTGAGGAGCTTCAGTACGAACGAGGAGTCATGAAGGAGACTCTTCTGCATGAACTTGAGGCATCGCAGGAGTTTTGATAGTGGTCATACTCTCACTTGTGGCTATCTCAGCCCCAAAGAGGGATACTTCAGGAGTTTTCTGGATAGTGATAGGCTGAACAAGTGTGCTTGGTGGGTCACCTACAGGAGGATTTCCTCATCCAGAGCTCCCTGTTGTACTTCCTCCACTTCATGAAGCCGAAGCTCATGACCCACCTCATGTCGTGAGAGGATCTACTGGAGCTGTTTCCTGAGGCTTCTTCAGGATATCGTCGAAGAGTCACATACGAAGAAAATTAAGAATACCTCCACACTGTAGCATTCTTTTTCTCAGAATGCAAATTTTAGAAGTTTTTGTAGATTCGAGTAGAAATATTCCCGAGTTCGAAGCCCGAAAACATGCTTACTATGGATTTTCACTCACTGGCTCCCATGAAGCTCACGAATGGAAAAAAGTGATCAAGAGTAGGTACGGCTAACGAAGCTCCAGATATATTTCGGTAATCGAGTACTCAGAAAGTATTTCCTGTTTCTGTGAGTGTGTATATTCCCTGGTCGAAATCATGAGCCCAGGGAGCGATGAGTTTTCCACTCCAGTCGATGAGTCTCAGATTGTGGACAATATTTCCACTCGAGATGAAGAGGATATCATCATCAAAATGCTCTGAGAGAATTTTTCCGAGCGTAGAGTGAAATAATACAGGTGCATCATAAACGACGGAGATCGGAACAATTGGTATATTTCCTTCTGGAAAGAGGTGGATGAGAACACTCCATATTCCATGATCAATCCCCTTTTCTGGGTTGAATCTATTTTGTATTCAGGACTCTGTGAGGATTTTGGTAGTCTCTTCTGCAATGGATTTTTCTGTGTTCACATTGTAGACGACTCTGTAGAGTTCCGGAGGGAATCCATACATATCATAGATCACCAGGGGATGTGGATGTGTCGATATCTCGAGTGTCTTCCCTTCCGTGATATTGTGTGCTGAGAGAATAATAATCGCCTTCACTCAGATGAGCGTTGTTCCGAGTGACTTCATAGCCTGGGTGAATGGAGTATCGAGGAGTGCATTCATCGGATTCCCATGATCTATGTGAATACTGCGCATATAATTACTTTAAAATATAAACTAAATTGAATATATGGATTTCAGAAGAAAATGCAAATACAGATTGATACAGAAGCCTTTTTTCCTATAATGCAGCGAAATCTATGTCATTCGTTCACCTCCATACCCACACACACTATACCTTCCAGCGAGCACTCTGAGATCCTCTTCGTCTTGCCAAGCGAGCCAAGGAACTTGGGCAAATCGCAGTTGCTATCACGGATGCAGGGAATCTCTACGGAGCCTTTGAATTCTATCAGGCCTGCCGTATAGAGTGAGTGAAGCCGATTATCTGAGTGGAATTCACTCTCTCGAGGAAGTGACGATCCAATCGAGAGAAGGATAATGAACTCTATGAGATTGTCCTCCTCGCGAAGAACTATGCAGGCTATAAGAATCTTATCGAGCTCGTGACTGCCTCACAGCTAGAAGGCTACTATAATGGTCGTCCGAGGATTGATTTTCCTCTTCTCGAACAATATTCGAGCGATATCATCGCACTCTCGGGGTCACTCTATGGTGAGATCGGACAGATGATTATCACAGGGAAAGATGAAATACTGATTCATGAGCGTATTGAGTATTATTGTCGTGTGTTCGGTCGAGAGAACTATTTTCTCGAGATTGAAGAGCATGCAGATAAGCCAATGCAGTCTAAGGTGAATAGTATGATCATCGAGCTCGCGAAGAAATATGGATATGAATATGTCGGAACCAATAATACATCTTATATCACTCCCGATGATGCAGATGTCCAGGATATGATGTCAGCGGTTGCAGATGGACGACCCCTCGAAGATCCCGATCGCACAACGCTTCTCGATGGTGACTATTCCCTGAGACCATCGCGCGAGATGGAAGAACTCTTTGTCTATGCCCCACGAGCCTATTCGAACAGCTTCAAGATCGCAGAGATGATCGATCTGCAGATCGAGTATGGGAGTTATAAAATCCCGAAGTTCCCACTCTCAAAAGAAGAAACTGAGAAGTATGAAAAGTATGTTGCAACGATTCAGAACAATAATGCGAATGAAAAAACAGATTTTCAGATATTGAATACAGAGGAATGGCTTCTGCGAAGTACATGTATTGAAGGGCTGAACTTTCGTTACCAATTCTGACTCTCACTCCAGGATCAAGCGATTCTTCTGCATAAAATCGCGATACCAAAATCAGAGAAAAAGATATCTGCTATGTCTGTAGAAGAATTGTATTCACTCGCAGAGTCATACTATTCAGTTGGGAAAAATATGCTCCTTGAGCAATTCGATGCGAATAAGACATCAATTATTCGAAGACTGGAATATGAGCTCACGGTTGTAGATCTCATGGGATTCAATGGCTACTTCTGTATCGTAGCGGACTTCATCCGCTATGGAAAGACGCATGGTGTTCCTGTCGGTCCTGGACGAGGATCTGCCGCGGGCGCTATCCTTGCCTACCTCTCAGGAATTACAGATATCGATCCACTGAAGTATGGGCTCCTCTTCGAGCGATTTCTCAATCCTGCGCGCGTGACGATGCCAGATATTGATGTCGACTTCTCAGATGAATGACGTGAACGAGTCCTCACCTATGTCCGTGAGAAGTATGGGGCCGATCATGTTGCGCAAGTATGTACCTTCTGAACCCTTGCTGCACGGGCCGCCGTGAAGGATGCATGAAGAGCCCTCGGTATCCCCTTCCAGGAGATGAATGAATTCGCGAAACTCATCCCGAGTCGTCCAGGAATTACGCTCAAAGAGGCGCTCGAAGAGTCCACAGAATTTCGGGAGGCTTATGAAGCAGAAGAAAAGTATGAAAAGGTCATCAACGCGGCTCTCAAGATCGAAGGCTCAGTGCGTCAACTCTGAGTACACGCCTGTGCTGTCATCATTGCTCCTGAGCCGATGACGCATTTCTGCCCGCTCCAGCCACCACCGAAGGATCCGACTTCGACGGTGACACAGTTCTCAGCTGGTCCACTCGAAGCGCTCGGACTTCTCAAGATGGACTTTCTCGGACTCCGTAATCTCTCGATCCTCTCGCGTGCCGTCGAGATCGTCGAAGCAGTCCATGGAAGGAAGATTGACCTCCTCCAGATCGATTATGAAGATCCGAAAGTACTTGCCCTCTTTGGTGAAGGAGATATGACCGGGGTATTTCAGTTCGAGTCTTCAGGGATGCGGCGATACCTGAAAGATCTCAAACCTTCATCCTTCGAAGACCTCATCGCCATGGTCTCACTCTATCGACCAGGTCCGCTCCAGTATATTCCAGAATTTATCGATCGAAAATTCGGACGCAAGAAAGTAGAGTATCCTCATCCATCGCTTGAGGAGATCCTGAAGCCGACCTATGGAATTGCGGTCTATCAGGAACAGATCATGCAACTTGTACAAGCATTTGCGGGATTCTCTCTCGGGGAAGCGGATATCCTCAGACGTGCGATCGGAAAGAAGAAGCTCGAGCTCCTCATGGAACAGCGAGGGAAGTTTATCGAAGCGGCGAAGTGACAGGGGCATCCAGAAGCACTTGCTGTCTATATCTTCGATGAGATTATCGAGCCATTTGCAGGATATGGATTCAATAAGTCCCATGCTGCCTGCTACTCGATGATCGCGTATCAGACAGCCTATATGAAGACCTATTATCCGACGGAATCGATGGTCGCTCTCATGATCTCTGATGCAGAAGATACGGATCGTATACGTCTCGAGATCGAGGAAGCTCGTGAGAAAAAAGTCGAAATCCTTCCCCCGGATGTCAACGAATCACAGAGACACTTTACCTTCATCGATGCAGGACATATCCGCTTCGGTCTCCAAGCGATCAAGTGACTCGGGGATGGACCCATCCAGACGATCCGTGAGGCTGTGAAAGTGAGGCCATTTGATACGATTTATGACTTTATCGAGCGGACGGGTGGTGACGTGATCAACAAGAAATCTCTCGAATCCCTCATCTACTCTGGTGCACTCGATGCCTTCGGTGATCGAGCTCGACTCCTCGCCTCGGTCGTGAAGATGAGTGCGTACCAGAAGGAGATCGAAGCCAAGAAGCAAACTTCTCAGATGGGGCTCTTCGATATGGGAGACCATGGAGAGTGAGTGGCTTCGCACTTCGAGCTCGAACTCGCTCTTCCGATGACCTTCGAGGAACGGATGAAGGGTGAGAAATTGATCATCGGTTATCCCGTCTCTGGTCATCCACTCGATGGGATCGAGGAATTCGTGAAGGCAAAATCGAAAAATATCGGAGTGATCTATGACTGGATCGAGAAGAAAACATCGCCGGAATTGCTAGAAGAAGGGGAATCGACAGAGATGCTAGAAGAGGCAGAAAAGACTGAAGAGGTTTCTGTCATTCTGAAGGATGAGAAATCTGCTCCAGTTATTCCCGTCATTGCGACACAGGAAGCAATCCAGGTTTCCGAAAAACAGAGCACGGATCGCTTCACTCCTCGCGATGACGAAAATCAGGAGCCCCATCCCCCTCAGGACGCATATGATACCTATGTTCCGACCCAAGCAGAAGAGCTACAGCATATGGCAATAGAAAAAGTGAAAGAAGAATCGGTATTCGCAACACTCATCGGACTCGTGCATGATGTCCGCAAGATGCAGACGAAATCTGGTGGTATGATGCTCATGGCAACCGTCGAGAGTGTCGGATTCGACTTCAAACTCGTGATATTCCCTCGAGACTATGAAACGTATGAGAAAAAAGTTATCGAAGATATGATCGTCGTCGTGGATGGTCGGCTCAAGTTCGATACCGAACGCGATGAGATCTCGATCTCACCGGGGTGAGCCTTCGGGAAGAAGCGTGAACCTGCAGGATCGATCAAGAGTTTCTCGATCTCACAGTTCCATGAATTCGCGGGAAAAAAGGCAGAGAAGCAGATTGCTCGCAATGAGAATGGAACTCTGAGAACGACTCTCGTAGATCCCAGTGAACCAACAGATCCTCGCTACTTCATCGATATCCCAGCATACTGGACCAAGTCGGATCTCCTCGATCTGCGCGACCACCTCGAGCACTCCCCTGTCGGGCTCATCCCTGTCTGGATCCGAGTCCTCTGAGCAGAGAAAAATACCAAATTCTCCATAGAAAGTATACAAGAACTCGAGGAGTGGGTGAGGAAAAAGGGAGGGATAGATTAGATTCCTATCCGTGAGTCCAGTTCGAGTATATATCTGATCATATCACGGTAGTACCTGAACCATCATCATCTGTAGAACTCATAAGTGGTGGATCAACGAGTCGAAACGAGAACGAATCAGAGCTTCTTCATACTCTTTCTCAGTCACTCGATTCCCTCTCTTGACGGTGAATCTCATAGATCAGCTGGGGTCACGAAAAGGCTCATTTCACCTTCTCGGAGGTTTTTGGCTCTTTGCAAGATTGGTTCTATGGATGGCGTATGAGTTTCGGTAGGCATATGCGTAGGGAGAAATCGGGAAGATTTTTGTTAGGAAAGCGCAGCTTGAATACTTGTATATCCTGCAAGGACCGCATTTTTATCAACTTCAGTTACATCATTACCCACTTGGAATACTGTAGGCTCAGGATTTCATAGTCTTTTAGCTTCTTCTTTGAGTGCTGCAAATCTTTCTTCCCATTTGAATTGTTTTCAGAGATTTCTGATCATCTGTTTATCTGCAGATATGTATATTCCAGCTTCAAAGTCTTCGCGCTTGATGAATCTTGAGCTTTCAGGAGTGAGTATCTCATCACCTATTTCTATCTCTCACTTTGAGTTCACAAATACTTCAAATTTTGTATCTATGATAACATAGCCTCTCTCATTAGCGAATTGAGTAAATTCACGAAATAATTCTTGAAGTTTGATGACTAATTCAGGATATTTTTTCATGACTATATGTGACGGGATAGGGTTATCCTTTTCTGTCTTATCTGTGGGTGTGAATAGAGCTTTTCAATCAATCCGTAAATCATCCCATTCTTTGAGTCAGTTTGGAAGGTCTACTTGATAGGGATTCTTGCTCGCTTCTAGAAATGCATTAAGTTCGTCAATGGATATGGAACATCACTTTGCAGGAAAATCATAGTATCTACTATGGGCTGAAGGAATCATAAGAGTAGCTGCAGAAGAATTCAAGATAATATTTCCATCCGAATCCATGGATACAGGAACTTCTGTAATACTATAATCTGTTAATAATTCAATAAAGGAAATCAATTGAGCTTGGAATTTACTTTTCCCATTGAGTAATGCAATAAGAGTACCAGTTCCAAAGTTTCTAAAAATAAGCTCCATTCACTCTCGTCTTCCGCTGACTTCTACCTCAAGTTGCTCGCAGAGCTCTATTGCTTGCGACCTTCATCTCAGTTCTTCTGGCATATTATCAGGAAGCTCCCTCATAGTCGTTCCCATCCCGTGTGATTCCGCGAATCTTGCACCAAGGATAGAAATCTGATTTTGTACTTCTCATTTTCCTTTGATTTCGAGATCGAGAGGGATATTAAAAACGGAAGTTCTATCCGTACGTACCATCAAAACCTCGAGAGGCTCGCGATCAGGGATTACATACAGATCTGCATTTTTCCCAGTATAGAATCGTACATAGCCGAGAGATTCGAGCCTCTCATCACCTCGAGTCAGATTCATAGGCTTTCCTGCTGGCCAGAGTCATGTCTCATAGAGTTTCATAATTTGCCGAAGTCTGCGAGCATTTTCTCACTCTCTTTCTTTGTCTACATTCCTCACCGCATCATGGGCTGCTATTCTTCGGTCTATCAGATTCTCTACTATAGTCTCGTTTCCATGACTTGCGAGTATTTGAGCTGCGAAGATGAGAGCATTGAGATAGTTTATCCTTCCTACTTGCCAGCCCATATAGAGTCATTCAGCATTGAGTCTGTTCAGAGTTTCTCCTATATTTCTCGTTTCCCCTTCTCAGACTGGAGTAGCTGTTGGTATGATGATCTGTATTTTTATAGGGTCAATGGAAAAATCTGAATTATCGATATCTTGGAGCACTATCTGAATAGGGCTATTTGGATCTATCTCGAGTCAGAGACTTTCTAGGATAGTTGGATCGATATTTGACCCTTTTGGGATGGCAACCTTATTGTATCCTGTCGGAATATCGAGTTTGATGATTTTTTCAGCCATTCTTCATGCGATTTCTGGATTTGGTGCTAGTCCATTGGGCACTTCAGGGGGCATATCGTGCATAGATTCAAGTGCATTGAGACTTGCAAATGCTGTTCCAAAGACTTTGGCGAAAGTATCTGATCAGACTGGAAGTGCAATCACTGGTGTATAGAAATTGTGCGTTGCAATTCCCCCAGGCAGATGAGCTGCTCATCATGCTGCCCCTATCACAACTCATACATGGACGTTGGTCTTTCAGATAAGATTTTTGACTGATTCCGGAAGGAGTGGAAATTGCATTGCAAGATGATTGAGGGCACTGGGAGTTCTATGTGCTGACTTCACTCCATCAAATACAAAGATTCAGCATGATTCAAGATATACCTTACAGGCTACAACTTTAGGGTCATCAGAATGGCTACCAACCGCAAGAAAGGCAATGGAGAGAGGTTTTTGAGATAACATAAAAGAAAAAATTATGAATTATAAACTTACGCAATAGATACCGCTGATTTTCCGATACCAACTCATGTTACCACTGATCGAGGGTGTCATTCTTCATGTTTTACTACTGTTCCTATATTCTCTCCTGTCAAACCTTGTTCACCCGCCTTCGTAAGAATAGTTGCAACTTCGCTGACTGGACATATTATAGCTTCAGGCACTCACATGTTAAATGACTTAGCAGCTACTTCATCTGACATACCTGTGAGGTGCTGGATAATCTGGATAATCTGTGGTATTTTTGACTTCGAAATATCCATATTGATACCAAGATCCTTTCCTCATCTGAGTCCACCCTGTATCTTCCTCAGAGGATTTCCAGTGACATGGATAATAGATGCTATTTTTACACTTGGTTTTCCTTTGAATCCTCCGAGTAAGTCTCGTGATATGAACTGGTTATATACTGTGGTCATACCTGTAGCAATCTGTCCAAGAAGGAGTCAAGAGCATTCTCTTCTAAGTTCTTCTGGGAGCTTTGCAGCTTGCTCCGGTCAGATATATTCAAGGAAATTCTCGAAGGTCATATTTGGCCATTTACCACCACCAGCAAGAGTGTTCATATTTTTGCGGATTGCTGTGAGTCCATTTGATCTCGGTCAGATGATGCCATTTTTATCAGGTTTTTCGTAGAGAGCCACGATTGCATACCCTTCCTCGAGAGGGACAAGCTTATTATTTTTTCGTACACCTTGTACAGTTCATCCTATATTGAAATCTATATGTCCACCGATAGACTGCATTCTTTTTGTGTGAGCTTTAATTCCTTTATCAATATGTGCTCGCTGTCTTTTGGTAAGATTTGGTATTGACAGTATCAAATCAAGAACTCGTTTCATTTCTAGTTTAAGTTCAGCTACAGAAAAGCTATCTCAGAGGACAGCAGTCTCCCCCACTCCATTTCCGATACCGATCTCTCTCGTTGCTATTCACATGGCTCTGATCATAGAGAGCCCAAATACTCTTCAACGTTCACCATTGAGATGATTGATATCGATAATGTTCGATACCATCACAGCCATCTGTCCATCACGAAGATCATCAGCATTCATAGCGATGAGGTCATGGAGCATACGCACCCAGAGGTCAGTCGATTTTTCGAGACATATTTCCAATGAGATCTCACCATTTTTGTAGAGTTCACAAAGAGCCTCGAACATAATCAGGTAGATCTGCACCTTCGTACCGACGCCGTCAATATCCTTTTTTACAAATGTTTCGACTTCCGAAGGTGGTAAAACTGTCTCCCAAGATCCGTCTTTTTCCTTTACCAATCAATCTTTGTAGGCTAGAGTTTCCTTCATAGCACTATCACATTCGGATTTTGATCATTCAGAGAATGCATCACCATTCCCTATTACAGTTTTTGCATAAGAACTATCTGGTGACATGTCTGCAGCTTTTCCATCGAGCAAAAACCTTTCGCTTTTTACTAGTATGCTCAGTCACTCTGTGAACTTTACTAGTTCTCCTTTCTTTCCTGACCACGTGATCTTTCCATTTACTACATGTTCAGTGATTTGCCACTGAATCTCACGTTCCATAGTATTTACAAGATCTTTTACATCTTCCCATTTTGTACATCCAGCAAGAGGTATAGGTACTTGAACGATGATAGGTCATGTGTCCATCTTATCTCTCACTCCAGATGGTACAAAATGCATTGTCACAGCACTCGATACGATACGACCATCGAAGTAGTCTTCCCATATCTTCTTATGGACATTATCCCCATACATCTTCTCTCATCCATATTCCCCATGAATTGGTCCGGGGTGAATATTGACTACTTTATTTGCTTTGAGTCCGAGTACTTGCTTCATCCAACCAGAGAGAAATACATATTCAATCCCGTATTCTTTCATAAGTTGTTGATATTTTGCGATTATTTTTGCTTGATCTTCTCGTGAAAACTTCTCATTTTCTCAGCGTTTTGGGAATTCAGTCCAGAAATCGAGAAGTGGAGCATTTGGAGAATCTAGATTATATTCATCCTCTGGGTATATTCACTTAAATTTTGTACTCACTCAACCTTCTTCATAGTTCGTCAGGACGAGTGCTAACCGATCTTTCACGAGTTCACTTGTATCGAGTAATTTCTTCATCCCACTTCCTCATTCATCTGGTCATTTTCCACCCGTAGCAAAAATGGCAATATTTCTTGCAGGATCTCAAGAAAGTTTATAAACTGTATTTAGGTGGTCAAGGAGAGATTTTTTTATAGTGAACGACATATGGGGGAATTAAAAGAAATAAAAATGAGTGAATCATTGGGTGTTCTTTGGTAATGAGTCATGGAGATTTATGCTGCTTTTACTAGTATCCCTCATTCGCTTCTCACCCATTGTGGTTTTATTCCATATGCATGAGCGGCTCACTCGAATAGTGGGAGCATATGATTTCCTGGAATATTTTTCCAGAGGAACTCATAGGCTCGTTCAGGATGAGGCATGAGACCGAGTATGCGACCATCTTTGCTCGTGAGAGCCGCGATTCACTGAACAGAGCCATTATATTTATTGGTTGGATTACCATTCTCATCGAGGTATTGGAGCGCAATCTGACCATTTCGCATGAGTCGAGCTATTTCGAATTCATTTGCGAGCAGTCTTCATTCCCCATGAGATATAGGTATCACGTAAGTATCCCCTACCTCTACAGTAGACATCCATGGCGACAATGTAGAAGTCACACGAAGGTTGACCATATCAGTAATATGTCGAAGATTTGTATTATGCGCCAGAGTCATATCATCCTTTTTCAGGTAGTCATTGATCCTCGGAGCATCACCTGAGAAGAGTCAGAGTTTGATAAGGAGCTGGAATCCATTACAGATACCGAGAGTCAGAGTATCTGATTTTTCTATAAACTCTTGAAGTACATCCTTGATCACTTCCATTCGCATCATCATGGCAGTGTATTTCGCGCTTCCATCTGGTTCATCTCCTGCAGAGAATCCACCAGGAAATACCGTGACATTCGTATCCTTGAGAACTTCAGCAAAAACTCGTGCAGATTCCATAATAACCTCTGGAGAAGTATCTCGAAATATGAATGTTGAAATATTGGTGAATCCTGCACGACGAAGGGCCTGCTCTGTATCTCGATGAGAATTGGTTCCTGGAAAGACGGGTATGAGTACTCGAGGTTGATTTGTTATAATTTCAGGAGCTGATCTAGAGGAAACAATTTGATGACTAAAATCCCCCCAAAATCCTACAAGAATTATCTCGATTTTTCCCTTGACAGAGCCAATTATTGCATAATGAGAGTGTTAGTTATTAACACTCTTTTTTATGAAATTCGACATTCTTAAACACAACATTGTCAATGTCTGTAAATCTATAACCTACGGCATGAAGATACCAGATAAGAAATTCTTTCG
>JANPGO010000028.1:0-33490 GCA_031423995.1 Candidatus Altimarinota bacterium
GCTTTTAATTGACTGAATGCCTTCACCGGTATTTTCGGCTACCACGTATGCCCCCCTCAGAGAGCGGATCGATGTCCCCCCACAACAAGCCCGAGATGTCCTCCTGAAGGTCTCACGTGAGAAATACACGAAGAAAAAAGAGTTCGTGGAGAAGAAGATATTCGAGTACGCTCGAAAAATATCAGATGATGAGAAGCTCTACAAGAAGGAACAGGAAGCCTACAAGGAGAAGATGAAGGAAGACAAGAAAAAGGAACGAGAAGAAAGATAGTTTAAGATAAAACTTCTATCTACTCAAGAAGATGGCTTCATCCTTAAGCTATGTTCTTTCAAGGAAGAAATTATATTTTCGTTATTCCTGCAAATGCAGGAATCTCTATGATATGCTAATCCCATCATACATCACAACTCTCACATACCACACTTCCAAGTACACTATTTACAGAACTGCCAAGTTTTTGAACTATTATACGAACTACCTTCTTTCATGGATGTGCATCACATTTGAGCATGCCATCAGTATGCACCTCCATTCTATGCAAGCACCCTCCTTGGCATCATGCAAATTCATAAGCATAACCTTCAAACTGATAGACTCTTTCTGGAGGGAATTCTTCTATTTTTGGTGATTCGATAGCTTTTGTAACTAGAGAGGAATACCCACGAGCATGTTCTTTTGGACGCATATCCCGCGATCATCTTCATTCCCTCTGAATTGTCATATGGTGCTCATACATTCCATCATCTCTTTCGAATGTCATCACTGAGAGCGCTGGAAGTGTTGAATCTTCTATAATCTCAACAGAATCTGGAATAGGCTGATGTCGCATATAGATTTTTTTATGATAAGCTGAATAGTACTCTCTCTCTCTCTGTTTTGTCAAATATTTCCTCACTCAATATATATTTTGTCAATTGTACATTACGCGAGAGATTGCATTTCTCTCGAGAATCTGTAGAGTAGAGCCAATCTAAATTTCCCTACTATGAAACTTGTCGTCCTTCTCCTTACCTTCATCATGTCCTTCATCTTGATTCCCTCAACATGGGCACTGAATGAGAAGGATCTCAATGTCCGAAATATCAATGTCGGTTCCTCTGGCAATTCGAATACCGTCCTTGAGAACTTCATATCTCCCATTCGAGATTTTTTCTTCTCACCCTGTACTGATGCGAGTGGATGTATATCGAACGCCCTTGTTCAGATTGCCTTCCAGATCAAGAACTTCTTCGTCGGTGTCGCGGTGATCTTTCTCATCATTGCGATTATCAAACTCCTCTTCTCAAGTGCAGATGAAGAGCATGTGAAGAAGTGGCGAAACAATATTGTCTGGGTCACGGTCGGAATATTCTTCATGCAGATAGCCTTCTCTGTATGGAATGTCATGAACATCCGAGATTCCAATGGGGTGATCGGTTCGATGCTCGGATGGCAGATCTGGGTCTATATCTTCTCACCGATAGTTGGACTCCTCCAGATGCTCGCCAGTATGGCGTTCATCGGGATGATGATCTATGCGTTCTTCATCATCGTGAGCGGTGGCGGAGATGAAGAGAAAGCAAAAAAGGGAAAAAATATTGTTATTTATGCACTTTCAGGATTTCTGCTCATACGTATTCCGCGGGCATTCATCTCGGCGATCTATGGCAGTCCGAATTGTAAAGAAACCGAATTTCTCTGGACGAGTAGCTGTGTGATCAAAGGGGCAGATTATCCCAAGGGTATTGGTGTGATCGGCAGTATATTCAACTACTTCAATACCTTTCTCGGGATCATCTGTGTGATTCTCATTATCTATGCAGGATTCCTCGTCTTCATGTCTGGGGGGGAAGAAGAGAAACTCAAGAAAGCAAAACATATCATCCTCTACATTGCCGTCGGACTCATCATCCTTGTTGCGAGCCATGCTATCTTCCGCTTCTTTATTATGAAGAATTAGGAATTATTCATATTTTCTGTTTTGTTATCCACCGTAGCAGATCTCTTTCAATTTGATAGTATGGAAGATTTCTCCCTGTAAATTTCCCTTCCTTCTGGGGGAGAATCGATTTTTTTGCCTTTTCTCTGCGTTTCAGATATACTCAGGATATGACGTGGTCGGAAGGTATCTTCATCCTCATCATGACCGTGATCTGTATCACGATCGTGTATCTCTCATGGCGACGAAAAATCGCCTTCAAACGCTCACTTGAGATGAGTTTTTTGCGAGTAGTTATTGCCCGAAAGGATAGTGATCAGGATGAGAAAAAAGAGACCGTAAAAGACTTTCGAGAACAAATATCGATCATGGAACAGCTCCTCGCGAGTCTGAAGTCACTCTATGCGAGCACCCTGATGGGGTGGCTTTTTGGTCAGGAATATCTCTCCCTCGAATATGTAGCACACAAGCAAGAGATCTATTTCTATATCGTCGTTCCGAAGCGGGCAAAGCTCCTCGTTGAGAAGCAGATTCTTGGATTCTATCCTGATGCCTTTATAGAGGAGACTCCAGAAGTCAATATTTTCGAGGATCGTTCCATCGTACGAGGAGAGATTATGAAGCTCAAAAAGTGACTCGAATATCCGATTCGTACCTACCAGAAGCTCGAGAGTGACTCGATGAATGCAATCCTCTCGGCATTGGGAAAACTCCAAGAAGATGAATCCTGAGTCATCCAGATCCTTATGCGACCGGTTGATGACGACTGGCAAGAGAAAGTGAAGAAAGCAATCCGAAAATCCGAAAAAAAACAGAAGTGACATCATATATCCTACAATCCCCTCGAGTGGCTCGGGACACTGATCGAGCTCTTTACTCGCGATCCAAATGAGGAACAAAAGCATGAGGAGACTCCAGAAGATACAGAGCCAATGGACGAAGAAGGTCTCATGAAGGAGAAAGTGAAAAAGACAGGATATGCGGTGGTTATTCGCATCATCATGACAGGAAATGATGAATCAAGTGTCTACGCTGAGCTTCAGAATATTATTTCTGCCTTTTCTCAGTTTACCTCTCCGACGTACAACCGATTCAAGCCTGTGAAACGTAAGTCACTCTCACTTCTAGTTCGACACTATATTTTTCGTCAGTTTGCCTGGTGGAATCGAGCGCCTGTAATGAACAGTGAGGAACTCGCGACGCTTTTTCATTTTCCCCACTCAAAGTATAACAAGCAACCGGAAATCCGTTGGCAGCGATTCAAGCTCATCAAGGCACCGACCAATATTGCCAAAGAATGACTCTTTATCGGAACCAATGAGTTCCGAGGAGAGAAGAAATCCATCTATATTAAAAATGAGGACCGCTTTCGACACTTTTACGTGATTGGACAGACAGGTACTGGTAAGTCTTCAATTCTCTCGGTGATGGCGCGACAAGATCTGAAGGCGAATCGTGGTATTGCGGTGCTTGATCCACATGGAGATTTTGCTCAGTGACTCCTCGACTTCATCCCGAAAGACCGAGCCGATGACCTCGTCTACTTTGACCCATCTGATCTCTCTCGCCCAATGGGATTGAATCTCCTCGAAGCGGGCAGTGAAGACGAGAAACAGATGGTGGTTGCAGATGCGACGAATATCATGATCAAACTCTTCGGAAATGAGATATTTGGTCCTCGTATTCAGGACTACTTCCGCAATGGATGTCTGACGCTCATGGATTATCCGCAGGGTGGTGCGATCACTGACCTCATACGACTCTTCACCGATGACAACTTCCAGCGCGAGCGACGTACGACCCTGAAGAACGCCGTCGTGAAGGCATGGTGGGACTATACCTATGCAAAAATGGGTGATCGTGAGAAGGGGGAGATCATCCCATACTTTGCTGCAAAATTCGGACAATTCATCACGAACACCCTGATGCGCAATATCGTCGGACAGACGAAGAGTGCCTTCAACATCACGGATATCATGAACAATGAACAGATCCTTCTCGTTTCTCTCTCGAAGGGAATCCTCTGAGATCTGAACTCGAACCTTCTCGGTCTGATACTGGTATCCAAGATCCAGATGGGAGCGATGAAGCGTCAACAGATGGCGGCGAGTGAACGCAAGGATTTCTTCCTCTATATCGATGAATTCCAGAACTATGTGACGGACTCGATCGAATCGATCCTCTCTGAAGCTCGAAAATATCGACTCGGTCTTATCGTCGCACACCAGTACCTCGGACAACTCCAAAAATCAGATGCATTGACCAAGTCTCAGCTGAATCTCAAAGATGCGATATTCGGTAATGTGGGAACTATTATGACGTACAAGATTGGTCCAGAAGATGCGGAAGTCATGGAAAAACAATTTGCACCCGTATATTCGAACCAAGACTTCATCAATATGGACAAGTTCAAGGCAGCGATCAAACTCTCGATTGATGGACAGCCCAGTCCATGATTTTCCCTCAATGTACCACTCCCTTGGCTCGAAAAATGAGATCCCACCACAGGGAAGGCACTTCGTGAACTCTCGAGGCTCAAGTATGGACGTGAACGAGAGTTCGTCGAAAAGGAAATTATTTATCGTATTGGTGCAACATAGAATTTATGATTCACAAGAAAACATTCATTACATCGATACTCATACTCCTCCTCTCTCCAGTGTCTCTCTGGGGCTCTGAAGTGTCCTGTAATAAAAGTGACTATGAGTGATGTTATAAAGGATACTGGGTGAATTACTGCAAAACTTCTGGTGACTGGAATGATAAGAAAAAATGAGTTGGCAATGTCACGGAAGAGTATGCACCCCTCGATGGCATGAAGCTCAACCAGAAGATCAGTTCGCTTATCAATAGTGAGAAAAACCCGAATGAACGATCTCGACTCGAGAAGGACCTGGATCTGACTCGTATAGGAAACTTCGATGGATTCAAGTCCGTTGAGATTGCTCGCATCCAGTACCGTACTGACATGGATCGGATTTTTTCGTGCGCAGTGATCGCGTCTCGGATCGAGAAAACGAACAAAGTGATCGAACTCATATCAAAAGCTGGGTCAACTGACATCCAGAAAAAACTTCAAAATGATATCAAAAAACTCGAGTGACTCAAGACTGCAAATTGTGGAGAGAATACTTCAGGTGACAAGATAACTGACTATCGAACTGCTGTCAGTGTGAGCGCTACAACTGAGTATTGTATCTATCGAAATTACCTCGACTACCTTCAGGAAAACATATCCACTGATTATTCGAATGTGATCGACAAAGAACAAAAGATTGGCACCCCCAGCTCAATAAGAGGGACAGGCGCAACAATTGCTTCAATGGCAAGTGATATGAGTCTGCGAGCACGTCAGATAGAGCGAGATATCACTCGTGCGACTGATACTCTCCCGAAGGTTATTGTAGCATACCGCGAGATGGAGCGTACCTACCCAATCCATATAATGATGCTCATCATCTATGACGACTACCTGGAATTACGGCAAAATCTCAATACCTATCTGAATGCCGTTTCTCAACTGTTTGAGAAGGCAAACAACGCACAAAGTGCAAATAATCAGTAACTCGTTTAATGATCATTTTGTCATCCTGAGTACAACGAAGGATCTGCTTTAGTTATTGAGAAATCTATGATTTTGAGTAAAAACAATAGCTGAATTCAATAACCATAAGTTCCTGTTGGAGTAATCTTTCTCATGTTTTTCCTTGAACAAAAAACTCCTCTCAATTGAGAGGAGTTTTTTGGAATTACTTCTGGAGTGTTTCGGTCTTCTTCTGACGTGCATAGAACTTGTCGACGGAACTCGTCTTGAGAAGAGTCTTCTTCCCTGTATAGAACGGATGACATTTCGAACATGTTTCCACACGGATGTCATCACCTTTGATCGTACTTCCCGTTTCGAAAGTATGTCCACAAGAACAGATGACTTTGACCTGCTTCCAGGCTGGATGAATATTTTTTTTCATAAAAGAAAATGGTTAAGAGTGATTGTGATCGCTCAATTCTCTTTGACTAGTGTGTCTAGAAGAAAGGGTACGAAAACCTCCTTCTCATTTTTTATGGCGAATGAGAAAACCATGAGAGCATTGAGAACTCAAGGCTATAATAGTTGTACTTACTATTTTTACCCTTCAACCCTGAATTACCCCCTATGAACTAATTCGTATTCGCTCCCTCATCAAGAATTTTGAATTTTTCATCTTGAATTATTTTGTGGTGCCCAGGAAGAGACTTGAACTCTTACACCGTGAGGCAACGGCTTCTAAGACCGTCGTGTCTACCAATTCCACCACCTGGGCGAAAACGAATTCAAGATTCAAAATGTAAAATTCAAAGCATTTGAATATATTTTGAACTTTTGATCTTGAATCTTGAATTACTATGGTGGGCCGGGTAGGGATCGAACCTACGAAGGCATAAGCCAAAGGATTTACAGTCCTCCCCATTTGACCACTCTGGAACCGACCCATATGTTAAGGCGTACCTCGAATTTGACCGAAGTGGAGCCACCAATCAGACTTGAACTGATGACCGTCGGTTTACAAAACCGATGCTCTACCAACTGAGCTATGGTGGCAAGTGTCCGCGATTGTATAAAAAAACATGCCACTGTCAAAATTTTTTGAGAGTTTTTTGCTTTTATGTATGATAGTATGAGCTTTCCTAGTAATCAATCCTTGATTCCCCCCTTTCATATCCTACATATCGTACTTTCTCATACATTCATCATGCTCACCATCCTCGCCGTCACCGATGGCTTCAAACATTTCTCCGACCCAATCAATGAGTATGGTAAGCGTCTCCAAAAATCGATTATTTTGAAACCGATAAAGCCAATCTCACATACCAATCCAGAATATATCAGAATCAAGGAAACCCTCTCAATTATCGAGAATGTAAAAAAACTCCGTGGGAAGGTCATTCTCCTCGATGAACGAGGGAAGTGAATGGAAACCCGTGATTTTGCAGAAATGCTCATAGAGGCAAAGAATACAAGTGAATCTCTGGTATTCGTGATCGGATGAAGCTATGGAGTCGATCTCGAGATTTTTTCCGAAATTCCTCATACGAAGTTGCGAATCTCTGACTTCGTGATGCCACATGCACTTGCACTCCTCGTCCTCCTCGAGCAGATATACCGTGCGGGAGAAATAGAGAAATGAAGTGGATATCACCATGCATAGGAAGTATTCGGCTAATAACTTATTTTTTGTCATCCTGAGTGAAGCGAAGGATCTGTTCTAATTTGTCTTTTATAGAAAATCATAAAAATATCCTTCATATTAATTTCCCAACCACAAAACACGAAAAGACCCACGACTGAGGGTACAGCGTGGGACTAAGGTTGGATGCCTTTGGTCACTCGCTGTGAGATCTTAAAAAAATGATCTCGGGAGGACACAAAAGGTCGGTTGTTGGGTACTTAACCCGAAGCAAATACATGCTTGCCCAACTGACCTTCCGTATGTTGATTTGAGAGGAATTACGAGCCTCTTGTTGCCCAGTGGCAACTCGCATACTTCCAATTTCCGGAGAAATGAGAACAATACGAGTTACCACCAGTGTTTTTTGATTCGAATGTGTATCAGTATACAAGAATTTGCTCTTTTTGTATGGATATGAACATGTGATGAATCTTTGTTTTGGTATTGATTGCAGGAAGATCCTCGAAGAGAGGGTTCCTATTATCGGTCAGTCGGGTCTTGTTAAGGGTCATTCTCTTTCAAGAAGACATAGGCAGTATAGCAGGAATTCTGAAACCAAGCGAGGTGAAGTATCTTGTCATATATATTCAAAAGTGTTTCATATACATTTAAGTACTATCTTTTGGCTTACTGAAGAGGTTCAATAAGAATGAGTAATTTCGTACACTTATTGAACCATTTCTGTATAAAATATGTGTATCTGTATAGTATCTGTGTACACAGTCTCTTGATCCTTATGCCGAAAATATCGTATTTACTACCAAGAAAATCTCAAAAAAAATCTCCTCATGAAGAGATCATGGGAAGACCACTATATATAGTGTTTCGTATATGTTTTTATTTTCCAAGGCATATTTTTAAGGGGATATACGTTACTTCTACTGATTCAGGAAAGCAAAACCAACGACGACTCATGCTGTCTCGGCTCGAAGTACCCTCTCGGAAAAATGTCCAGATATAAAACCATTATTATTCATAATTATTCTTTCCGATTCTGACCATCCCCCTTCTGGACCAACCCAGATACCGATATCTGAGAGATGACTGAATTCTCCCAGTCGACGCTCACTTCATACAGTATCGAGAATAACATGCGTGAGTTTCGATAGTTCTCAGTAGGATAATGGTGAGAAATTATTCGCCTTATGATTCAATGGTTTCCGTTCAAACTGGTAAGTATCCTTATGAGACAGGTCAATGTTCTCTTTGAAGACTATTTCTGGTAATTTGAGACCTCCACATTGTTCGACTGCCTCACGAGCAATAGCATTGAATCGTGCAATTTTTGAATCACTGATGATCATTTTCTGAGAGAAATCCGATCGAAAGAAGAGAAATCTCTCAATACCAACTTCTACTCATTTCTGGAGAATATATTCTATCTTTTCAATCTTATTCGGGAGTGCTTGATAGAGTGTAATGTGTTTTCTCGGTTCTGTCTTGGGAAATGTTCGTGCAACTCCCTTGAGACCAATTGATTTCTTCTCGATCGATACTATCTCATACTCCGTCTCTGAACCATCACCATCGAAGAGGATAATTCTATCACCCTTCTCGGAACGAAGTACTCGTATGAGCTGATGAAGAAGTTCGTCATGGATGACGATAAGATCGACTGAGAGTGGAAATGGAGCAAAAAATCGATGCATAGATTACTGGTGAAATGACTGATACATATCCCTCGGAAGGAGGAGAAAATCAAGCACCATACGACCGAGCAGGAAGAGAAGAAATGTCGATCCCTGTGCGAACCCATATATCATTCATCCGAGGTCGATGAATATATTTTCTCAAAGTCTCTTTCCTTCGAGGTATTGAGCAAGTTGATTCTGTGAAAGTGGAATGGTACTCGGATCGATAAAAAAGAGACTATCCAAGGGCGCTTCTTTCGTTTCGGTATTTTGAATCGTGTCCAATGCCTTCCGATAGGTCTCAAAACTAATATCTCCTTGGTCCAAGGCCTGTCTGATATCATCCTTGAGTGAGAGAAGTGACTGACCTGTTTCTATCTTCCGTTTCAGTTCGAATACATCGAGTTTCTTTTTTTTATAGACTTTCTCTTTTCCCATTTCGAAATCCTCTCGTTTCTTTTCGACGATCTGACTTTCTGATTCTTGTTGCTCTCGGATGCGGTTCTGAGCCTCACGATAGGCTCCAGGATTCTCGAATCATGACATAGTAGAATTATAGAGAAAATTATCTGTTTTACAAAGTATCTTTCTATCAATTCTTATATCCTTCGAGGATAATTATTATTTTTTGTAAAATAAGCTTTTTATTATAGTAAATATTCCCTTGTGTGTTTGGCGGGGCTTTTATTTCCTTTAAATGGCTACGTGAACGCATAATGGGAATTCATGGTTTCTTAATTTGAGAAACTAATGCCCGATAAAAGTCTTCATTTATACTTATCGGAACTAGTTTTGACTTTAGTCTCTTGAGTTTTCTTTTATCGATTTTTGATTTACCTGTCTTTCTGTCATCATCTCAAAATCTCTCAGCATAAAGGGCAATAAGTGGTTTCAATTCTGAAACCAGATTATTAAAAGAAGAATTGTCGGGAGAAGTATTCATATAGACACTCTATCATATTCGAGTTATATTTTCAAAAAAATATACTATAACCCTTCCATTTCCATAGCGATGAGGACATTCATTTCGGCAGCATACTCGAGTGGGAGTTCCTTCATGAGAGGAGAGACAAACCCACGAACGATAAGTGTTTTTGCTTCATCTTCAGGAATACCACGAGACATGAGATAGAAGAGTTCTTCTTCACTGATTTTTCCGACACTTGCCTCATGTGCGATGAGTGCATCATCCGTCGCGACTCGGATATCGGGAATAGTGTCAGAACGTGATATATTATCGAGGATCAGTCCATCACAGTCGACCTTCGATACAGCACCAGTGGCTGATTTTTTGATATCGATGAGTCCACGATAGATAGAGATGCCACCATTTTTCGAGAGGGACTTCGATACCACCTCACTCGAGGTATTTTTTCCGATATGGATGACTTTTGCTCCCGTATCAGTCTTTTGTCCTGCATTTGCGAAAGCGATACCATAGTGGAGTGCGGTACTGGACTCTCACTTCAGGACAGAGCATGGGTAGAGCATCGTCACTCAGGAACCGAGATTCCCTCCGATCCATTCTATAGACCCATGTGATTCCACAATTGCCCGTTTTGTATTGAGGTTATAGGTATCGATCGACCAGTTCTCGACACTACTGTATCGCATTTTCGAGCATTTTCCGACATATATCTCGACACACCCAGCATGGAGGCTCGCAGTTCCATATTTCGGAGCGCTACATCCCTCGATATAGTGTGCCTCAGCATTATCTTCAAGGATGATGAGAGTATGTTCGAATTGTCATCCCGATTTCATATTCATGCGGAAATACGCCTGGAGTGGATCTGAGATCTTCACCCCATGTGGAATATAGAGAAATGTTCCCCCACTCCATACAGCACCATGGAGCGCTGCGAACATATGATCCGTCGGAGGTACGACTTTCATGAAGTGTTTCTTGACGATTGCCTCATGTTCTATGAGTGCGATGGACATATCTTCGAATATGACTCACTGTTCTTTCAGTTCTTCTCGGAGATTATGATAGACGACTTCACTATCATACTGTGCCCCGACTCATGCGAGTACCTTCCGTTCAGCTTCAGGGATACCGAGTCGATCGAATGTTTTCTTGATCGCATCTGGAACATCATCCCAAGATTTCTGATCACCGGCTCATTCCGGTTTCCCAAAATAATATATCGAATCGAGGTCGAGGTCCTCGAGTGATGGTCACCAGGTCGGTTTTTGCATGCCTCGAAAAATCTCAAGTGATCTCAGTCTGAGATCGAGCATCCACTCGGGTTCATGATTCGACGAGGAGATCTGGTGTATGAGATCCTCATTGATACCCATCTTTGCCATTTCTGAATAGACAACACTATCACTCGTATCGAGTGTTTCTCGAGTGATGTCTCCAAATGCTTTGATGTCTTCTTGTTGTTGTGTCATATTTTTCATTACTAGAGTGATTTCATCATTGCGATCGAAAGCGAAGCAAGGAGAGCAGGAGAAAATTTAAAATCCACTTTCTCGTATCTGTTGTATGAGCTCTTGTCCGCCATGACGATCTATTTGTCAAGACTTAACGATGATAACTCTGTCGACGCTTACTGTATCCAGGAGGTGGAAATTATGGGAAATAATAATACATATCTTCCCCTCTGTTCGCCAGATATCGATCTTTTTCGAGAGGAGATCGAGAGCCCCGATATCGAGACCCGAGTCGATCTCATCGAGAACGATGCATGCAGGATCGAGGAGGGCAATCTGGAGCATTTCGATGCGTCTTTTTTCTCCGCCTGAAAATCAGACGAAGAGATCTCGGTCGAGAAATGATGATTCTATACCATATTCTGGGAGGAGCTTCTCGACCATTCGACGAAATACGAATCCTGTAGGTGCCTTCTTCTCAGGATTCAGATCTGTAAAGTGCCGCGAATAGATCGTTCTGAGGTATTCGATGAGACGTATCCCAGGGATCTCAGGAACATTCTGAAATGAGAGATAGAGTCCAGCTTTTGCGAGGAGATCAGGACTGTCTTCGAGAATAGGCAGACCACGGAAAGTGATATCCCCACGAGTCTGATATTTCGGATGGTGAAAAATACCGAAAGCCAGTGATGATTTCCCACTCCCGTTCTCTCCGAGGATAGCATAGACACTCCCAGGGATGAATGAAGCACTAAAATCACTGATGATATCTCTACCTCCTGCGGAAACAGAGAAATGTACGAGTTCGAGCATAGAGCGACATCATAAGAATCCTTCTCAAAAAATCAAAAGAAAAGACACATACAAAAAACCCCTCCAAAAAAGGAGGGGTTTCAGAAGTGAGCTCTCGAGAGAGAACTACTTTGTAGCTGTAGCGGAAGCACCAGTTACACCAACATAGCTTTCAGTGCTATTAGCACCACCAACTACGTAGTCAACTGAGCGAACTGCAACAGATACGTTATCACCAGTGATCCATACAGGAGCATTGTCGATGTAGACTTCGAATGTTACAGACTGACCATTCTTATCGATAAGAGTTGATGCAGAAGTGAGCATTGCGAGATCAGCAGGGACAAATGTCTTTGTAAGACCAGCCTGAGTTGCAGCGTATCCAGTAGTTGTACCTGCAGCACCACATGCATTGTTTGAACCTTCGTCACGAAGACAGAGGCTACCAGAGAATGTAGGAGCAGAACCTGCACCAGAATAACGATAGTTGAACTCGAGGACAAGTCCTGAGAGAGTGAGACCAGTATTAGAGTCAGTATTCTTGACAGTGACCTTTGCGAGGTACTTTGATTTATCAAGAGAAGGGATAGCCATGACAGTGACAGTAGGAGGGATGATACCAAGAGAGTATGTCTTCATATTTGTCGCTGTCATACCTGGAGTGATAGCTGTAGAATTAGAGTCACGAACTACTGTAACCGTTGGAGTACCAAGTTGTACAGTCTGACCGTAGTAAGCATCGAGAGATGATACATCGAGCATGACCTTGTAGTTACGAGTGACATCCTGTCCGACGACATCATTCATGCTTGAGAATGTGACAGTATTTCCAGAGATCAGAGCGGTTGCAGAGATCTGAGAAAGAGTTGCCGCATCGACGAGCTTGATACTTGATGTAGAGTTCGCAATGTTCTGAAGATTAGATGTACCAACATTAGTGATAACAACAGTCTGAACACGAGCTGCTTCATTTCGAGCTGTGACAGCGAATCGACCAATTTCTTGAGTCGTATTACCGTAGACACGAGATGTTGTTGCAGGAGCAACAGTAGCAGGCTTGACATCGACAGCTGAAGTAGCAACAGTAGTCTTGTCACCAGTGAGGCTTCCGCCTGCACCGACAGTAGCAGCATTATTACTTGAATCACGGACATCAGTGAGAGCAACGGTAAACTGATAAGAACCGCTTACGAGAGCATTGTTCTTGACAGAACCATCGATCGTGACCATTGCAGGATTAGCAGCATCGACAACGAATGATACAGTCTTGACCTGAGCACCTGAGAGACTCGTGAGAGTCGCGATTTCAGCACCATTGAGCTTGACTGAGAGCTGATCGTTCACAAATCCAGTGATACCAGTACCAGTAATAGTTGGAGAGATAGTAATACCACGAACATTAAGAGGAACTGATGATGAAAGTTTTGCATTGAAGAGCTTGACGTTGTTTGTACCAGGAGAAACAGTGAGAGTACCTGTAGAGCTCTTCTCAAATGTAACTTGAACAGAGTTAAAGGTGATCGTCTGTGAAGCCGTTCCAAGGGATATCTGAGTTGCGTATCCAGTAGTGACTTCCAGCGCAGAGACATCAGTTGTCGTATCAAACTTATACCCAAGAGTGAGAGAAGTTGAGTCTACGAGTACATCAGCCTTGAGCTCATAGGTCTGAGTATTCCCAGCTGTGAGAACATCAGAGAGTCCAGAGACAGAGAGCTTCTCACCAGAGAGCATGACAGTACCTACAGCCACACCATTACGGTATGCCATAACGTTCTGAAATCTCTTTGTGAAGTCTGTAGCACCAGAACGAGTCAGAGTAAATCCAACAACCTTGGTATCACGACCACCCGAGGTGATGTCGATCTTCGCAACGAGTTGCTGAGTCTTCCCTGGAGTGACGTTACCACCAA
Source organism: Candidatus Altimarinota bacterium (assembly GCA_031423995.1). GTDB lineage: Bacteria > Patescibacteriota > Gracilibacteria > BD1-5 > UBA2023 > STC-74. Next base: position 13,842 of record JANPGO010000028.1, read on the forward strand.
CAGAAGTGAGACTTGCTGTAGTTGTAGTAGTCTGGTATGAAGTTGTATTGATAAGTCCGAGAGTGACTGGAGTACCAGAAACTGATGAACTTGCATTGACTGAGTCAAGAGTAAACTGGTGTTGGCTATTCTCAGCACCATTGAGGTTGACGAGGACGTCTACAACTGTAGATGAACCAGCCTTCACCACGAGGGCAGGAGAGAAGTAGACAGTACCCTTCTGAGAAGTAGAGTTGTAGTAGTCAGCCGAAGATGAGATAACAACACCATTCATAGAAGCACGGATACCGTTTGTAGAAGCGATATCAGCAGCATTACCAAGACCTGAACGACTGACAGTAAATGATCGAACTGTGACATCACCTGCAGTTGCAGAGAGTTTTACAGAACCAACCTTAACTGAAGAAGCGTTCTTCGGAGTGTACTGAGCCATAGCTGTACCATCGAGGGCAACAGAGAGAGCACCAGTGACACCAGTCCCAGTAGGAGGAGGTGTAGGAGTAGGTGTAGGAGTAGGAGTAGGAGTAGGTGTAGGAGTTCCAACATCGAGCTGAGCAGCACATGCAGCAATCTTGAATGCTTCACCACGAGAAGCGGTAGCATTAGGACGGAAGTAGTTTCCGCTTGCAGCACAACCGATCTCATTCGCGCGGTTTACCCAACCAGCGAGGTCACCAAGACCATTGAGATCCATGTAACCAGCATCTGTAGTACTTGCAGTTTCACCAAGAGCTCCGAGGAGCATCTTGACCATTTCTGCACGAGTTACATTAGCATTAGGACGGAACATAGCGGAAGATGTAGAGACAACACCTGCATCAGCAAGAGCCTCAACATATCCACAGAGGTCACCGAGCTTAGAACCAACATCAGAATAGACATCACCAGCACACTCAGTTGGAGTGTATCCACCGAGGTTAGCGACGACTTTTGCGAGTTCTGCACGAGTGACAGAGTTACCGAGGCGGTATCCAGCCTCAGTAGACTGAGTGGCGATGACGCCATTATCAGCGAGCGCTTGGGCGTAAGGGAGGAACTCTGAAGCAGCAGCAACGAGTGAAGCACTCGTAGAGGCAGCAAGGAGAGCGACTACACTTACTGAAGAAGCGAGCTTCGTAGAGAAGTTACTCATAACAGTATATGGGTAAAAAAAATAAAAATTGCGGAAATCCGCATATATATAGGGGACCTTGTGACAAATCATGGTCAGTGACTGTCGGGGTGATCTCTTGGTCAGAGAGATCGCCTTTTCCGCCGAAACGGAAGAGGTTAAAGCTTTAACCTCAAGTTATTTGCATAACGAGAGGAAGATAGCTAGCAGAAAGCGTCAATCAGATAGCAGATAGAAATCTTCGTGCTTATTGCCTTATGCCTTATGCTCACATTCTTCCTCTCCTCATACAGTGATAGCCTGAGGAACCAATGAGGGATAAAATAAGTGATGTTAAAGAACATCGACGAGAGAATCCCGTCAGAATTACGCGAGCATAATATGAAAATGGGGGACGAAAGTCAAATCTATATCAATGCTCTTCACGATATTTTCACATCGAAAATGGATCATCCACGAATTCTAAAAATACGCAATATTTTTCATTTTCTTTTCTGGATGAGGAGAGTATTGGAAAAGTGAAAAATAAATTTCATTTCTGAGAAAAAGTCCTAATATAGGCATGTCTTTCGGGAAAAAGAAGTGAAATAGAGTTAAAAAGAAGATCAGATATGAACAAAAGAAGTGATGAGCGTATCCTAAAACCGTGAAACTACCTATTTTTATACCAACCTTTGGGGAACTTTCCTCGAACAAAATAATATTTGCCAGATATTTGCCCGATAGACGCGCTTATACTCTGACCCTATTCCCATATGCCAGTACTTATATCCTTGCTTCTCGCAATAGTTGGGGCAATTATCTGATGAGGGAGTGTCTACGCTCTTTTTCTCGGGAAGAATAAAAAAGTAGGCGCTGATATCATTCGTGAAGCTGAAGTATCAGGCAAGTCGATTATTTCTCATGCCGAGGAGGTGCGAGACAATGCAAGAAAAGAGATAGAAGAGTCTCGAAATGATCTCAAGGAACGAAAAAATATCATCACCGAGAGCGAGAATCGCCTTATAGAGAAGGAGAATCGCCTTGAAAAGAAGTTTGAGGAAATCGATGGAAAACGAAATGAAATCCTCAAAAAAGAGAAGGATCTTGATGTACACCTCGAGAATGCTGATAAGAAATCTCGAGAGATTGAATCACGTTTAGAGGAAGTCGCGAAGCTCTCTCAAGAGGATGCTAAAACCCTCCTCCTGAAATACACGGAAGAGCGGTATGAAAAAGATATTCTTTCTTTGATTGAGAAGAAGAAAAAAGATCTGAAAGTCCGAGAGAGTGAGAGCGCACGCGAGATCATTATCAAAGCAATTCAGCAGTATGCAGGAGAAGTCTGTGGTGAGACGACTCAGACGCTCGTCACCCTCGAAAGTGACGATCTCAAGGGAAAACTCATCGGAAAAGAGGGGAGAAATATTATTGCCTTTGAGAAGGCAACAGGCGTTTCCCTCATCATCGATGATGCTCCCGATACGGTATTTCTTTCGAGTTTTGATCTCTTTCGTCGGTATATTGCCAAGAAGTCACTCGAGGAGCTCATCGAAGATAAGCGGATCCAACCAGCACGGATCGAGGAGATTGTCGAGCACAACCAGAAAGAAGCGGACAAACTTATCCATGACCTGGGCCGAAAGACCGTCGAAGAGATGTGAGTGATTGGAATACCAGATGAGATTCTTCCATTGATTGGAAAATTTCGATTTCGCACGAGTTATGGTCAGAATATCCTCATGCACTCGAAAGAGGTCGCCTATATTGCGGAAGCAATAGCAAAGATGATCGGTGCTGATGCAGCACTCGCACTCAAGTGAGGACTCCTGCATGATCTCGGGAAAGCAATGGATCACGACATCGAAGGAACACATCCAGAAATTGGTGGACGTATCGCACGAAAATACGGACTCGATGAGAAGATTGTGAATATTATTGAATGACACCACGATGATGTTCCTCAGATCTGTATAGAAACCAAGATTGTACAGATTGCTGACGCAATTTCTGCTGTTCGACCCGGGGCACGCCGAATGAATGTGGAAGACTATGTAAAACGAATTCAAGAAATGGAGAATATCGCCATGAGCTTTCCGGGTGTATCGAAGGCATATGCACTCTCTGCAGGACGGGAAGTTCGTGTATTTGTCGATGCAGATACCGTATCTGATCTGGACGCTGAGAAGCGCGCTCAAGAAATTGCTGCACAAATAGAAGCAAACTGCAACTATCCAGGTGAGATCAAGATCAACCTCTTCCGTGAAAAACGCGTTGTCGAATATGCAAAATAGAAGGTTTCCGTTAAAAGTGAGAGTGGAAATCACGAGTAACTTTTAACTTTTAACTTTTAACTCCCCTCCATGTATCCCACGATAGAACTCCTCTGACTCAAAATCTGGACATTCGGAACACTTATCTCCATGAGTTGGCTCCTCTTTATCACCCTTTTGCATCATTTTTCATGGAAAGAAGGATTCACGAAATCCATATTCTCAGACCGAACGCTTATTATCTTTACACTCGCAATATTCTTCTTTGGACGAATTGGATACATCTTCTCCGAATGGCGCAATGAACAGTTCATTCTGAAAGACCTTATGAATGGTAATATCATTGAATTCCTTCGTCTTTTCTTCACTCCCGAAAACTACCATTTCTCGCTCTTTGGGTGAGTTTTTGGCTTTTTTATGGTATTCTTCGTGAGAACGAGCTCAATGCAAAAAGATCGTCTTCGATATCTCGATGCGATTGTATGGGCATTTCTCTACTCTGCGCTTCTTGGGTATTTTGCTACCTTCCTCTGAGGGCAAATCTATGGAATACCCTTCCATTCATTCATATCAATCATATACACCCATAAGGAGAGTATTGTTTGACTGCGTTCTGCGCTCTTTCCTCTTCCTATTTTCTATATTTTCTGAGTTACATTGATACTTGTTTTTCTCAAGACATTTCAGAGGAGGATACAAGAAATACCTCATGGATTTCTCGGATTCATTGCACTCTGACTGTATTCTGGACTCCTGTTTCTTGGTGAATTCCTCAATGGCTCAGAAGATATGTTTCACTCATACTTCGCCTTGGACTTGAATCAGATTGGTGCCTGCATCGGTATCATTATCAGCTTCATATGAATATTTCGGAATATTGAGAAAAAAATCTAGTCCACCCTCGTGGGCTTTTTTTGACATTCTGTCTTTCTTTTATCCTTGGAGATATTCTTGGAGTATGAGGAAAGTCTTTTTTGTTTGATTTGTTCCCATTCTGTCTTCTTTTTGGATGATTTATATGTACGAGATACTGGAGATATATTGGCGTACTCTGATGTACTTGAATACTTCTTTGATACTCTTACGGGTCTCATGCGGCAGAGACCCGATGGAATACTATTCATGAACTCTCATCCGAATACCATCTCTTTGAGGGGAAAAAATCTATTCTTGGTACTATCGATACTCATCTCTTCTCGAAAGAACGAAGTGATACCTATCGCCTTAGTATCGACAAAATTGACAATATATCGACACAAAAAACAGCATCAGAATGAAGAAAAATATCCATTTTTGTCGAGATTCCTTCGAACCTTCACATACATGAGGGTGATGTAATTTCATTTACTGGAAAAATCTCAGAGATTATACGACCTCCTTTACAAGGGTACAGTCGATATGCATTCGCAGAGTGAGGATACGGAACAGTATTTCTTCCACTCTTCGAGCATATTTGAAAAAATACACCAACACTGTTCGAGAAACTTCGAGAATCATCGCGAGGAACATTCCAGAAATGATTTCCGAAGGATGTTTCATGAGTACTTCTTGGAATGGTTATTGGAATTGATGATTTTCTCGAAACAAATGTAAAACAAGCATTTCTCCAGAGTGGCATAACCCATATACTCGTTGTCAGTGGATCTAATATTGCTTTTCTCATACTTTTTGTGATGTTTTTTCTGAAGTATATGCATATACCTCGGTGGTTAAGGGTAAGCATTATTGGTATTATTCTTCTCTTCTATGGATCGCTCGTGGGATGGGGTATCTCTGTTATACGTGCGACGATCATGGGAATTCTCTCATACATTATTGCAGAATATTGATGACGTGTTTCAAGTACAGCAAGCCTCACGAGCGCTGGACTCATTCTTACGATACTAGCACCACTATGACCACTCTATGATGCTGGATTCTGACTTTCATTCGGGGCTACTGGTGGGATATTTCTTTTCCGAAATATCTTGAAAAAGATTTGGGGAAAAACACGATTTCCACCATGATGGCTCCCATTCTTTTCACTCAGTATATGAGCCTCTCTTGGGAGTCTTCCTATTCTCATCTATCATTTTTGAACGCTAACTATTGGATCAATTCTTATGAATCTTCTGATCGAGAGTGTACTTTGATGGATACTTTTCAGTGCAATTGTCTATATTCCTCTTGCTGCACTATCTGGAACGGCTGCATATATTTTTGGATACCTCGTCTATATCCCTACAAAATATATAATTACGTTAAGTGGGTTTTTCGCAGGGGGATATACTCTCGTTGTCCCCGAGAATATTCGATGACCTGTTGCAGCATGCCTTCTCTGAATTTATACATATTGGTTTATCATGGGTGATCTGATAAAACACAAAAGACGTTCTCCATATTAAATCCCAAAAAGATCCTTCTCATTGATTTCCTCAGGTGATTTGAGATCTATATCAGCTCATTCGAGGGATTTCTCGAGTGCCTTCATGATCAAATCCGTAATAAAGCTCGCATACTGTCGCGCCTGTTTCTCAGGAAGAAGAACATTACGTGATACGAAGAAGAAACGAAAAAATCGTTCAGCAGCGGAGATAGCAATATATCTTTCTTGACTATTTAAGGTAAAAAAAAGTTTCTGGGATGTAATGACCGACACTTCGGAAAACGTCAAAAATTTTTCAACTGCACTCACCCAGAGACTAATCCACTCACGCAGAGAAGGGTGAATATTTTCTTCGTGAAATTGTATTTCTGATTCATAACGATAGAGATGTGTCATTTTGATCGTCTTTTCATGCTGACCTACCGCAGTAAAGAGATACATTGCAGCATCAGGATAGACAAGTCCTACAAGTGAGAGAATATATCGAGAAGAGAACCCCTTTTCGAGGAGAGTAGTCACATTTGGTATGAGTTCCTCATAATAGGGGCTTTTCACGAAATGCAGAAGGATCTGAAAAAGAGCATCATTATCACCTTTTGCTTTCTGCTCATCCTTTCTTGTTTTTTGGAGTTGGGACTGCGCCTTTTTTGAGGACTCCTTTTGCTTTTCACTCTTCTCTTTGGTTCATTCTGCCGAGTGAGATCATGATTCACTATCGTCGATGGAGAGTTCGTCAAGAGACATAGAGAAATATCTTAGAGACTAGAGTGAACAAAACTATCAGGAATTGGGTGTGATTCTGCCAATCATCGAACCTTCTCACGAATCGCTCACTTTTGGCTCATATCATCTTTAGATCGCATAGCATCGATCATATACTGTGCTACTTCTGCGGAGGTATTCTCGGTAAATCCTCGAGTTGTCATGGCGGGTGTACCGAATCGTATACCTGAAGGATCCATGGGCTTGCGAGTATCATCAGCAATTGCATTCATATTCAGAGTAATTCCCACTTCATCGAGGACCGTCTGAGCCTCTTTTCCTGAGATACCAAGCGAGCTCCACACATCTGCGAGAAGGAGATGATTATCGGTTCCTCCAGTAATAAGTCTGATTTTATTTTCTTTGAAGACTTGTTCCATCGCTTTTGCATTTTTGAGTATCTGGAGTGAGTATTCTCGAAAGTCTGGGGTAAGTGCTTCACCGAAGGCAACCGCTTTCGCTGCAATGATATGCATATGTGGTCAGCCCTGAAGTCATGGAAAGACCGCTTTATCAATCTTCTTAGCAATCTCTTCATTCTCTCGAGTCAAGATCAGTCCTCCCCGTGGTCAACGAAGTGTCTTATGGGTTGTTGATGTTATGATATCGAATCAGTAATCAAATGGATTTGTGAGAGCCTTCCCAGCAATAAGTCCTGCTATATGAGCCATGTCCGCCATAGTGATTGCCCCAACTTCTCGTGCAATTTGGACAAATTTAGCATAATCAAGTTCTCGAGGATATGCTGAGAATCATGCAAGAATTATCTTTGGTTTCGTTTCATGAGCAACCCGACGGAGTTCTTCATAGTCAATCTCTCCAGTATCAGGATCTCGCATCTTATACCGAACAAAGTTGAAAATCTTGGAAATATAGGTAACTGGATGTCCATGTGTTAAGTGTCCCCCATGGGAGAGATCCATACCAAGAATTGTATCGCCAGGACTACAGAGCGCGAAATATGTGGCTATATTTGCTGGGGCACCCGAATGAGTCTGAACATTGGCAAATTTACAATCAAAGAGTGTGCAAGCACGTTCGATGCAGAGTTCCTCAAGTGGGTCGGTGAATGTCTGACCCCCATAATAACGTTTATGTGGATATCCTTCCGAGTATTTGTTCGTAAAAACTGATCCCATAGCTTCGTGACATGCTCGTGATACATAATTTTCAGAAGGGATAAGCTCAAGTCCTGAATATTCACGTTCTTCTTCTCATCGAATAAGTGATGCAATACGAGGGTCTTGTTGTTCTATTGAGTGGAGGAATTGAGGAGTACTCATAAGGTATTGGGATAAGAAGATAAAATAAAGATTATTATTCATTATTTATTCTCTTCCACAATTAGGGTTTGATTTGTAATACATAGTCAAAGAAAATTAGAACGTAATTATTTTCATTTGGTTGATTGTTTTTTCGATACTTCCTGAAGTATTCAGAAGTGTATCCATAATTTTTTTTGCGCCTTCTAATTGTCGATCATAGAGTTTTTTATAATCCTCATCGCGCAATGAAATGGAGATATCAGGCATTATTCCTTCTCCATCAATTCATCTATCTTTCGGAGTATACCACCGCCCGACTGTGAGCTTCATCATACTTCAGTCTGACAATGCAAATGGTGTTTGTACTGATCATTTTCCATATGTCTTTTCCCCTACGAGGATCGCGCGTCAACTATCCTGAAGTGCCCCAGAAACAATCTCCGATGCTGATGCTGAGAACTCATTCACGAGCATAACTATTGGGATCTGGGTATTTGGTGAGACAACTCATCGAGTATAGATAACCTCATCTTTTTTTGGTTCATTTTCACGAGTTATTACTGCTTTCGAGTTGAGAGGAAGAACTTCAGAAAGAATATCGACAGCACTATCAAGAAAACCTCCTGGATTATCTCGAAAGTCGAAGATAATTCACTTTGCTCATGATACTATTAATGAGTCAAATGCTTTTGTAAATTCAGAAACGCTGTGTTCACCGAAATATGCAAGTCCTATGTATCCAATACTACCTGAAAGCATCCGACTCTCTACAGAAGGAACAAGAACTGTATCTCGCACAAGAACTGTAGAGTTTTCAAGATTACTCTCTCAACGAAGGAATTTTACTGTTATTTTTGATCCTTTTGGTCCGCGGATTTTATCGACCGCTTCATCTGTTTTCATTCAGACAAGCTTTATTGTATCAACCATAGTAAGGATATCTCCGTCTTTGAGTCATCCTTTTTCTGCCGGAGAATTTTTGAGTATTTTCTTAATTTTTATACCCTTCGGATGTTGATCAATAACTGCCCCTATTCCTTCAAAGTCACCTCGTAAACCTTCTTTAAATTCTGTTGCGATTTTTGGAGGAAAGTATGAACTATGTTTATCACCCATTGACTCAACAAGTGCCTTAATAAAACCATTCTCAATATCTTCTTTCTTTTTTTCTGAAAAGTGGTAATATTTCATCTGAAGCATTTGTTCTGCTTCTTCGATTTTTTTTGATTTAAAAGGCACATAATCACCTCATGTGTATGTGTTAGCTCAAAATATTGTAGTATATCTATTTCCTCATTCATCTTTAATATCTTGGAAATATACACCAAAGAAATATCAAGAAAAAAAGAGGAATATAAGTCAGATAATTTTTTGTGAAAAAGCCATAAATTCTCTCGAATACAAAATATATAGCAAGCAGTGTAGGAAAATTCGAGGAAAAAACAAATCAATATCATTTCTTTTTTCACAAAAAATGTGTATGTAAAAAAATGTGAGAAATCTCTATATAGAGACTAAATTTTTAGAGAAGTTTTATGTGTTTTGTGTAAAAATATTCAGTGTACTCAGTATTTATATCTTATAATTTTTTTCAGGAAAAGTACTATAGATAGTAATAATATATATATACATATATCTTACTTCAATCTGGAAAAGGAAAAGTATTTGTAAAAAAATAATATATATATACACTTTTGAATATAGTATATTTTATGGATCAATCAATTTTTCATTCCCGAAAAGAAAAAGAAATTTTTATTAAAGAAATAATTCAAAAGCTTCATATCTCTATTCCCGAAAAGGAAATGTATTCAATTTGTATCGATGTTCTTGAAGATTCAGATTTTGAAATTTTTTTTGAAAAAATTCTTTCCCAATTCCAATCATATTCATATATAAATAAAGGTTCTCATACTCTCAATTTCATTTGATAAAATTATGCAGTTTCAGGCTACATGTACAAAATGAAATCAAAAACTTACTCTTTCTTTACAAGCAAATAGTATTGAAGAAGCTCGATCAATACTCCATGGACAAGGGTATTCTATTATGGATATTCGTGAATTTAGTCAGACAATTACTGATACTACGAATTTCTTCTACTTTGATGCGAATATGAGTGGTCTTACGAAGACTGGAAAAATTCAATCAGATGATATTTTTAAAGCATATAAAAAACTCGTTGAAGATCTTGGATATAATATTATTTATATTTATACTAATGAATGAATGGGTGAGGAGCAAAAAAAAATTATTACAGCAAAAGTAAAGGATGGGTATAACATGTATCAGCAAAGTATAGGGATTAATACTCTTGAAAATAAAATAAAAACAGAAAAAGAAGAAGATCTTGCTGAGATTTCTCCACAAATTCTTAAAGAAATAGCTCATTACAATGATATAATTGATTCAACCGTTGAAAAAATACAAAATCTTCTTCTTAAATATCATAACAGTATTAATTCTGAGAAAAAAATTGCATTGGAAAATATAGAAATGAATCTTGTTCAGGCAAAATGACTCTCAAACCTAGGAAGACTTAAAAATATTGTAGAACAAGCACTTACACTCATTGGTTCACTCGAGACAGAATTTATACAATGATCAATACAATGAGAAAAAAAGAAACTCCTTGAAGAGACAAATAAACTTCTCAAAGAAATTGGCTCGAGTGAACGAGTAGATGCTACATCAGAGGATGATATATGAAAAAAAGTACTGCAATTTTTTGAACGATTTCAAAAAAAAGAAACAGAAAAAAAACCAATTGAAGAACAAAAGAAAAAAGTTGACACAAATTCTTTTGTATATTATAGAAATTTGAGAGAATTTAATATCTATAGTGAAAATTTAAAAGTTACAAAATTTAAAATTTTCAAAGCAATTTTTACTTTTCACTTTCAAGATGTAAAAAGGCTTCTCCTTAAGAAAAAACTTCTTTCCCAAAACCTTCAAATTATTGATAACCGTATTCATAATAGAAATATTTCATATACAAAAGTTGTGAAAGGCGCTGAATATTACTTTGATATTCTTTTTCTGACATTTGAGAAAATTACTAATATACTCCTCTACTCTCTTTTTCTCTATACTCTACTCTATATTCTTTTACAAAGTTTTTCTAGTTTTTGATTGATTCATTTGACAGTAGAATCACGATTTTTCTTTTATGTTTGCATGCTTTCTGTAGCAACATTTTCCTTTTCATTTATGCGATCACTTATTTCTACTACAATTATGTTTAGTTTTTTTATTACTTCATTTATTTTTCTTTCTGTGAATTTTTAAGGTATGTACGGTATAATAATTAGTCTACATATTATATTTATTTTTCTTTCGTATCTTCTTTGATACCATTTTTTTATTGGTATTTTCTTTCTCTCCTGACTTTTCTTTCTCTTTTATTTTTCACCAATTTTCTTTCTCGAGACATCTAAAAAAATTGAAAAAAAATCACTTTCTTTCAATTTTGATAGTTTTTTTGAAACAATATCACCAAAAGACTCAATTTTTATTCCTCTTACATTCCTTTATGGAGCTTTTTACAGTCTCATTTTTGCATTGTTTTGATGATGAGATCTTCTTCTTACTTTTCATAGTATATTTCTTCTGGCGGTATTTCTTCTTCTTTTATGATATACCTTGAGTTTTCAGTGGAGAAATGATATTTTCTTTGAGGTTTTTCGTTATCATACAATTATAGCATTTAGTACAACAATACTCTTTTGAGTATGAATCTTCTTTAATGTTCATCCGAGTTATATTATACTTTTTCTCGGAATATCGAGTACTCTAGCCGGTATATTCTTTTATTCAAATACACGTGAGAAAGTAATATTATTTTCTCTCCTTTTTTTTCTCTCCACATTCTCCACACTTTTTACCAGTCTATCATTCTTTTTTCCTAGAAATACCTTTTCCTTTTTTCTTTCACTTGTCGTTATTTATACTATTACTGTATTTGAGTTTATTTCTACCATCAAAATTTTTCATCCCCAACAAAAAATTCTCAGATATTTCTCACTCATTTTCCTTTTCCTTTTTCTTCCACTTATTTTTTGAACGCTCTTTTCCACTATTACTCTTCCATATATTTTACTTATACCCGTTACACTTTTCTTCTTTTCTATTCATCTACGATATTCAAATTACATTGCTTATGGGATAGCTCTCGGAATTGTATTTCTTCTCTATTCCATACTTTTTATTACCCTACTTTCACCTACTTCACTTTTATCTACATTTCTTTTTCTTTTTTTTCTCCCGTTCCTTATTATCGGAACAACTTATTTCTGGGAAGAGAGTCATGAATATGATTTCATAATTCTTCACTATTCTTCAATATTGTTTAGTGGGATTTATTCGATTTATTCCATACTTTTTATATGATGGGGTCAAAATATCTTTTTTATGATCTCTTCTTGTATTTTTGGACTTGCTCTCCTTTTTTTTCTCAGTTATTTTCGTTTTCGAAAAACGTAGTTTTTTTATCATTGTATGCTCTCTAAAAAATATCGAAGTGACTATCAAGTTTCAGATTTTCAAATTCCAAAGATAAAAATTTACTTTCAGATTTTCGAATGATATACAATTGTTCAATCTGAACTTCATGTTGTTCGGACAAATCCCGAAGCATGAAAAATTGTTCTTGATGGTGAGAATCTGGAATTCATCTCATGTAGTATTAATGATCAAGAAATCCCTCAATCATCACTGAGGGTAGAAGAAACTTCACTCACAATTCTTTGGATATATGGTGATGAGTGTACGATAAAATTTCAAAATAAAATCTGTCCAGAAAAAAACACCCTTCTCGAGGGATTGTATTATGCAAGTGGTTTTTATTGTACACAAAACGAACCAATGTGATTCCGACATATTACATATTTTCTCGACCGACCTGATGTAATGAGTATTTTCGAAGTTCGAATCGAAGCTGAGAAAAAATATCCACTTCTTCTCTCAAATGGTAATAAGATTGCTTCTGGAGAAATTGAAAATAATCGACATTTCGTCGAATGGTCGGATCCATTTCGTAAACCAACATATCTTTTCGCTCTTGTATGTGCTGATCTCGAAGAAATCCATGATAGTTATATAACCATTTCTGGAAAGCATGTTGATCTTTATGTGTATGTGGATCATGGAAAGTGACCAGATGCACTTTGGGCTATGGAATCTCTCAAGCACTCGATGAAATGGGATGAAGTTCGTTACGGACGAGAATACGATCTCAATGTATTCCATATTGTTGCGACCGATAGTTTCAATATGTGAGCAATGGAAAATAAAAGTTTGAATATATTTAATACAATTTATATTCGTGCTAATCCACGTACTTCAACAGATAAGGATTTTATGGACGTTGAGGCGGTTATCGGGCATGAGTATTTCCATAATTGGACAGGAAATCGTATCACGTGTCGAGATTGGTTTCAGCTTACACTCAAAGAATGACTCACAGTATTCCGTGATCAAAATTTCTCAGCTGATATGCATTCAGCACTCAATCAACGTATATCAGACATAGAATATCTCAGAGAGATACAATTCACTGAGGATAAATGAATGACAGCACATCCGATACAGCCTGATTCATATATAGAGATGAATAATTTCTATACCGCAACAGTTTATGATAAGGGCGCTGAGGTCATCCGTATGATAGAATCCATGGTATGAAGAGAAAAATTTAGAAAAGGGATGGATCTTTATTTTGATCGACATGATTGACAGGCTGTCACAACTCTGGATTTTGTTCGTGCGATTTCTGAAGGTGCTGGTATTGATCTTACGGAGTTTGAGCAAACATGGTATCATCAGTCCCGTACTCCACTTGTGAAAGTACGCGGGGTATATAATTCAGAAGCTCACACCTATACACTTACATGTCTACAAATTCCACAAATATCACCAGAATGAGAAACAATAAATTCTTGGCATATTCCTTTTTTTATTGCGTTTTTTGATCCTGAAACTAAGAAAGAATTCTCTCTCAATCTCCAAAATGCACCTGAACAGGCACTTTTGAGTCAATGAGCTCTGATATTGAATCAAGCTGATCATACATTTATTTTTAGAGGAATTCCGAAAGAACCAAAAATATCACTCAATAGAGGCTATAAGGCACCAATACATGTCGAAAGTCCAGATGTTGATCTACAATTCCTCGTGCTTTCTGAGACTGATAGTGTGTCTCGCTATGATGCGTGGAGACAATATGGAATCAATACTTTCCGAACATTCATTGAAACAGGGAAAATCGACATATGATATATAGATACTTTTGTGTTGCTTCTGCGCGAAGAAATACAAGATTTTCTCTATACTTCCCTTTTATTAACCTTTCCGAGTGAGACAACACTTCTCAATGAACTTGCACCAATACAACCACTCTACCTTCAGGAAAAACGAGAAGAATTTCTTTGAGAAATAATTAAAAACCGAGATTTGTATATGCAACTTTTAGAGATTACATTCAGAATATCTGATGGTTCATTCTCTGCAGAAGATGGATTTGATGATTTTGCTATCCAAAAAAGAGCCTATATTTCAAGTATAGTGAGCCTCATGTCTGATTTTTGTATAAGTACTCAAGAGATAGAGCAAAGACTCCTCCAATCAACAAAAATGACCCTTAATCTTGCTGCATGGAGGTCATGGCTCAAACGAGATTCCGAGAGTGGCATCATTGCTCTAAAAAAATGGATGGAAGAAAATATGTTCACAAGTGATCTTCTCGTGAGAATGAAATATTTTTCTCTGATTGCACAGTCGAATTCCTCGTCTCTACAACAATATCTTGATAGTGAAATCAGAAGCCCTCTTTTTGATATAGCAATCCCGAATCTTGTCCGTGCTCTTATCTGATGAATACCGAGAAATTTTAGATTTTTCTATGCGATTGATGCCTCGGGATATAGATTTTATACTGATTTTATCAAAAAAATAGATGCCATTAATCCACAAATTGCATCGAAACTTTCTAAATCATTTGGTGTATATGAACTTGTTGATTCTGAGACAAAGAAATCTATGAAGGTAGTTATTGATTCACTTCTTGCAGACACAGATATCTCTTCAGGAGTTAGGGAAATTCTTGAAAAAATAGTTGCATAAGCATTCATTTATGACACTCTCATCTCTTATCACTATAATCAAAAATATATTTATCGAAGAAAGAGAACAAATACGAGGGGAAAAGTCGATAAAAAATATCACTGAGCATTATAAAAATGATCTCTCTCACCTCTTTCTCGATGAAGTATGGATAGCATCAGAATACCATGAAACGAAAGACCTTATAGAAGACTACAAGTATCACTCTCATCGCGAGTATAGGAGTATGTTACTCCTATACTACATTGAGCTTTTCAAACTTCAAAAAGATTTTTTTTCCGATAGTTTTCCGAGTATTGTTCCAGTCCCGATGCATTGGAGTCGGTATGGTATAAGAGGCTTTGATCATGTGAGGTATATGGCTGAGTGACTTTCTGAATATTGTGATTTTCCACTCTCAGAATGTCTCACAACAGCGTATCGTCCCAGGCAGTCAAAACTCGATCGAGCATCTCGCCTTGCAAATAAAAAAAATGCCTTTAGAATGCGCGTTGGATTTTCCAAAATTCCCGAGACCATTATCCTTATCGACGATGTGATCTCTTCATGAGCTACAGCAAATGCATGTGCAGAAGTACTGAAAAATGCATGAGCAAAAAGAGTTATCGGATGGTTTATTGCTTCTAATAATTAAGTATGTCAGATTATATTGAAATCATAGGTGCTCGTACGCATAATCTCAAGAATATTACTGTTAAAATTCCTAAAAATACCCTTGTTGTTATGACAGGCGTATCATGATCTGGGAAATCCTCTCTCGCATTCGATACACTCTATGCAGAAGGACAAAAACGCTATCTTGAATCGCTGTCAACCTATGCTCGAATGATTGTTTCTGAGACATCGAATGAGACAAGGGTTGATGAGATTCGCGGACTTTCCCCGACAATAGCAATCAATCAAAAGACGGTTTCGAATAACCCACGTTCAACAGTGGGTACTATCACTGAGATTTACGATTATTATCGTCTTCTCTATACAACAATAGGAAAATCACACTGCCCAAACCATCCACATATTCTTCTCAAAAAACACACACTGCGAGATGTGGTGGATCAATTGTCGAAATTTGTTGATGGAGAAAAAATTCATATTCTTATCCCAATAGATCCTGATCGAGTATTTGATACACTCGAAGAAGTAGCAAATTATGTTACTGACTGTGGTTTTGTAAGGTTCCAAATTGGAGAATCAATCCATTCCGTTGCAGATGGAGGAAGCAATATTCCATATACTTGAGATGGATATATTGTTATTGACCGTCTTGTGGTAAAAAAGTGAATAGACGATCAATCTCAATTTGAAACACGATTTAAGGATTCAGTGAGTCTTGCATTTCAGAAGGGGAATGGGAGGCTGAGTCTATACTCCCTTGACTCCAGAGAATATTCAAATTTTTATGAACATGCTTCGTGTCCTATTTGCTCTTTTTCTCTAGAAAGCCTCTCTCTTTCTAATTTTTCATTCAATTCTCACCATGGTGCCTGTCCAGATTGTCATGGTATTTGAAGCTATACAACTTTTCGTGAAGAAGATGTTGTGAATCCTAGTCTTTCATTGGCTGAATGAGCACTCCTTCCATGGTCAGCTCATCCATATTATATTGCAGTGGTTGAGGCTGTGGCAAAAAAATATAATATTTCTTTGCTTCTCCCATTTTCCAATCTTTCTCTCAAAGATAAAGAGAAAATACTCTATGGTGTTCCTGGATCATTTGAACTGACATATGTATCAAAATTCGACGAAGGAAAACTCCATAAAGCAAAGTATGAATGACTTATTCCGAATCTAGAACGTAGATATCGAGAATCTGATATGGCGAATGATGCATTTTTTAAGCGTATTTCCAACTTTGCTACAGATCAAATCTGTCGAACATGTGGCGGACATAGACTCAAGAAAGAGTATCTTTCTGTCCTTGTATGAGGGAAAAATATTGGCGAATTGACCGCTCTCTCCGTTGAGTTCTCTCGACAATTCTTTATTATTCTTACTTTTTCAACAGAAGAGAAACAGATTGTTGAAGGAATAATGAAAAATATTACTGAGAGATTGGAATTCCTTTCAGGAGTGTGACTTGATTATGTTACACTTGCACGTCGGGCGAATACGCTCTCATGAGGAGAATCTCAGCGGATACGACTTGCAACGCAAATTGGAACACGCCTGGAAGGTATTATCTACGTCCTCGATGAGCCATCGATAGGGCTTCATCCGCGTGATAATGAAATGCTTATAAAAAATCTTAAACGGCTCGCGAAGCTGTGAAATAGTGTTATTGTCGTCGAGCATGATGAAGATATTATGCATGAGAGCGGATATATTATTGATATTGGTCCTCAGGCATGAATTCATTGATGAGAAGTTATTTTCACAGGCACATATGAACAAATTCTACAAGATACATGATCTGAAACATGAAACTATCTCTCTGGAAAAAAGCAAGTTACTCGAAAAAATTTCGTCACAAAGAAACCAAAAGAATTCATCTCTATTCTCGGAGCTGAAGAGAATAATCTGAAAAATGTAAATGTCCGTATCCCTCTCGGGTGTCTCACTGCTGTTACTGGAGTTTCAGGTTCTGGAAAATCGTCACTGATTGTCGATATACTGTCGAATAAGATTCTTACCCATTTTCATGGAAGTGCTGTCACAGTATGAAAACATAGGGCAATAGAATGACTCGAAAACATCGACAAGGCAATTATTATTGATCAATCACCCATTGGAAAGACACCGCATTCGAATATTGCTACATATACCTGAGTATTTACCTATATTCGTGAGGTTTTTGCTGCTTCTCATGATGCCCAGAAACGTGGGTATGGTCCTGGAAGATTCTCATTTAACACAAAGGGTGGTCGTTGTGAAGTGTGTGAAGGCTCTGGTATGAAAAAAATCGAAATGCACTTTCTTCCAGATGTCTATGTCGAATGTGAGGCATGTCTAGGAACTCGGTACAATCCGGAAACACTGGATGTAAAGTTTAAGGGAAAAAGCATCGCTGAAGTTCTTGATATGACCGTAGCAGATTCTTATGAGTTTTTTAAGGCATTTCCTCGCATTTCTCGAGTTCTTGGAGTTCTCGAAGATGTCGGTCTTGGTTATATCCGTCTTGGACAATCGGCACCAACTCTTTCCTGATGAGAGGCACAACGAATTAAGCTTGCCTTTGACCTTGCCAAAAGGTCGACAGGAAAGACACTCTATATCCTTGATGAACCAACAACATGACTTCATTTCTCTGATGTACAGAAACTCCTTGATATTCTCGATGCTCTTGTTCAGAAGGGCAATAGTGTTGTGGTCATTGAGCATAATCTTGATATCATCGCCAATGCTGATGCTATTATCGACATAGGATCAGAAGGTGGCGATAAGTGAGGGAATCTTGTTTTCGCATGACCACGTGAAAAACTCCTCGATATCGAGGAGTCCTACACAGCAAAAGCTTTGAAAAAGTATCTATTAAACAAGCTACAGAAGTCTTAATTTATTGATCCAATGAGAGCTCTTCAGTTATAAGGTCTATTGCCTCTTCTCTGTTGAGAGGCTTTGATGTTGAATTGACAGTTGGAATTTCTCTTCCTATAATTGATCTGAGGATTTTTGTTGCTTCCCATGCACTGATTGTATCATTTGGTCTGAAATACGCTTGTTGCGTGTTAATCCAATTATTCATGGCAGCAAAATTGATGTATATTGCGAACTCTGAATTCTCAGGAACATCGTTAAACTGAATTATCATATTCTGTTCGGAGTATCATTCTATCGAGGAGAGTATTTTGATAAATTCAGCTCGAGTAATCTTATCTCTGAGGCGAAGATTGAAGAGATTCTTTATATATCATTTGTCGACCATTCTTCTTACATTCGTACTGAGAGCTTCAGGTGAGAGAATATTTACTTGCTGTCCTGGTGGATTAGTAATAACAGGTTGACTTATATTTTCCACTACTGGTACATTTTTTTGTCCGTTTTCTTTCTCGATCTTTTCGCGGAGTATTCTCATGAGTCATTGAATTCAGAGGATCATTGTACTTTCTGTACCTTGAGTCGTTCTGGAGACATCATTCGTAAAAATGGAATTTACTATACTTCAAATACTTCCAATACTACTGCTTCATCCACCGCCACCGCCACCTCATCCAATAACAGTAATCGGTGCTTGTGCAATAACATTGACTGTCCGAATGACAGTGAGCGCAGCATTTCCAACACCATCAGCGACATTATAGTTCACGGTATAGCTTCAAATAATGTTTGTATTTACAGATCCGGATACAGTGATTGCATTCGTTATATTTCATGAGATATTATCGCTTGCCGTTGCTCATAGATCAGTATAGATACTTCATAGATAGATCGTTGTATTCGCACTTCCCAGAAGTGTTATCATTGGAGGAACGGTATCGATATTATTCACTGTTGCGATACTACTTCCTGTATTTCAGGATATATCAGTGAAGACGAATGTGAATGATCCATTTGTATTGAAGGTTCGAGTCGCAGCTCCACTATTATTGGTTATTGTTATTGGCTCACTTGCACCAGTAAGAGTTGCTACGACAGATCCATTTGTCAGACCAGTATTTGAGTAGATAATGTTTGCTACCGGTGCTGTCGTGTCAACAACATTCACTGTTCGAGTCAGACTTCCCGAATTTCCAGAACTATCAACCTTCTTATATGTAATTGTATAACTACCAAGTGATCATGTATTGACACTTCCACTCTTTGTAAAAGATCCAGGCATTCCAGAGACTCACCCAAAT
>JANPGO010000029.1:0-1778 GCA_031423995.1 Candidatus Altimarinota bacterium
ATTTTTGGTCATATAGTCTGGTATACAATCATATGCATTTCCATACAATAATTGCTCAGATAATGAGTTCGAGATATCTCCAGAATGGTTCAATGTCTAACATAATTTATAAATTATAATAACTTATTTCTTCTTACAGAATTTGATATCGACATATTTCTTGTAGGACTTTCCTGTCTTTTTGGACTTCGTGAAGGTATAGCATCCTCACTTCTTCCCGAGAGTATACTTCGTCGCGGCAGAGAGGTCGACTATCGGAAATGCAAGGGAAGTTATCAGGATGAGTGTGAGAAGGAATTTCATAAAAGAAATAGATAAAAAAACTCCCCGCTTCTTGCAGGGAGTTCGGATTTCCTTTCGGAGGAATAACCAAAGATCGCTTACAAGAACGTCGGGAAGAGAAGAGATGTGCTCGTACCAAGTTGTGCGACCATAGAGGTTGTGAGGTATTGATTCGATTATACGGATTTTTTCTTTTTGGCAAGATTTTATGGAGTGATCGTGCTATGGAGTTCTATCTCATCGGACTTCTTCCCACGACTCAGGGAACTCACCATGTACATAGAGCCCATGAGGACGATCATAGCGATGAACTGATCCAGAGTGAATATCTGATGATTGTAGAAATAATCAATTGCTACAGCAACGATCGGCCAAGTGAGTTCGAGGATAGCAGATACATGCACGGGAGTTGACTTCAGCCCACGATAGTAGATATACATTGCGACGAGTCCCGTCGAGCAGGCAATGAAGGCGAGATACATCCACTCAGTACTCGTCGGTACACGGAAACTCGTCCTCCAGTCGGGGATCAGGACGAGTCCGACAGCGATGATAGAGGCAGTGAGGGCAAATCGGAGCATCGTGATGACTTCAGGATGGTGATTGTTCAGGAGGTATTTCGAGAAATTGGTCGACGAGCCCCATGCGGCAGCAGCGCCGAGAGCATAGAGTGCAGCAAGGACTTGCTTCTGTCCATCGGATGTCATGGAGACACCATGCGGGAAGGTGACGAAGTATCCAGCGATGAGTGCCAGTCCGATAAAGAGATAGGAGAGTTTCGGAATTCTCTCATTTCCTATAATCATCGCAAGACCTATTGCAAAAATTGGTTGAAACTTTTGTATCAAGATCGCGACAGAGAAGGGGATGAATCCAACCGCTCCGAGCGCCATCGTGAAGAAGAGTGTTCCGATCACTCCTGAGAGGAGAGAAACAGTGAAGATTGAGTTTTTTTCTTTTTTCGTGAAGAGTGCCTGCCTATACGTTCTCATGGCAAATGGGGCAATGATAAGGAATCCGAGAATATGCTCGAAGAAGATGAGTGTGGAAGGAGGAAGTCCATAGAGTGAACTGCGGATGAGTCCATCGAGAGCCCAGAGGGTTGCAGCGATGATGATGAGGAGAGGTCAGAAGTTCATATGAAAGATATTGAGTTGCTAGATTGGTGTTGCTGGAGTGGATTTTTCTTAAGGAGTTATACTTGATTGATCTGATTTATATCATTCCTTTGTATCCGTCATCCTGAGTGAAACGAAGGATCCAGAGAATCAGAAACCTGGATTCTCACCCATAATGGGTGTACTGACTATCACTTCCGTTCAGAATGATGAAATACGAGTGCTATTCAAGTAAAATACTTTATAGGGAGAGAAGTCTTTTTATACAATTCCTCGCCTCCAGAGTCTTCCTGCGAGGATAGCGATCGTGATGATGATGACGGTACACATCGCACAGAGGGGGCAGAAGACTCCCACGATGAATTCTTGAGAGATCAC
>JANPGO010000030.1:0-7988 GCA_031423995.1 Candidatus Altimarinota bacterium
ATCTCTGAATGGAATTCCTGAGAAAAATATTCCCATGTCCCTTGGCCGCTATTTCGTGGAGAAGATTTCGATGAGTTTTTTTCCCTTTTAGAAAAAGATCGAAATGGAGATAACTTTGAAAAAACGACGAGAATACTATTCTTCTGTTTCGATGACTCTCTACTTGTGTGAGCATTGGAACTACGACATGATATTTCTCATGAAAATTTTTATGAAGTTGGCGGACATATTGGTTTTTGTGTTCGACCTACTCAGAGACGAAAATGATATGCCAAGAAAATTCTGAGACTTGGACTCAATGAAGCACGAAAATTGTGAATTAGTAAAGCTCTCCTTACATGTAGTGATGATAATATTTGATCGTATAAGACGATTGAGTCAAACGGGTGAATATTCGAGAGATTTGCAGAGAAGGATTGAATCAAGAAGCGAAGATACTGGATCGATCTCTACAGAGAAGAAAAAGAAATCTTAGTTCAACTCGAACTCGAACTTCTGTCGTTTGGGTGCCGTCATGATCCAGAGAGAATTGATGCACTCCTTGCGGATGATTTCTTCGAATGTGGAAAGCATGGAGATCGATTCTGAAAGAGAGAGGTTCTCGACTCGCTCCCGAAAGAATCAGGTGAAAAGAAATTCGAAACTCATGAGATGATGGTTCATATGATCTCTGAGGGTATTTGACAGGTTCGGTACCTCTGTATAATACATAATCCATGATCGCATCCAATCACTTCATTTCGCAGTTCACTCTGGAGAAAGTGAGAATCATGATGGCAAATGTTTTTCCATCAAGGAACGCTCATTCATTAACTGGATTACTTCGCCCCCCAGGGGCATTTCTCTCCTCATTTCACTCGGATTCACCTTTTCCCTCGCAATGACAAAAAACACATACTATCCACTATCTCTATTAACTTTTTACTATTCATACTTATGCACCGCACACATACCGCTGGCGAGCTTACCGCAAAAAACATTGGCGAAACTGTCACCCTCGCAGGATGGGTCGCGAACCGTCGCGATCATGGAGGACTCATCTTCATCGATCTCCGCGATCGATATGGGATCACCCAGACGGTCTATGATCCGACAGAGAACGCAGAAGCACATAAAATCGCCGACACATTCCGTTCTGAGTATGTCGTGAAGCTTGTTGGGAAAGTTCGCAGGAGACCAGAAGGACAGGAGAATGAGAGACTCTCGACAGGAGAGATCGAGGTGATCATCTCTCATGCAGAAGTGATCTCAAAATCAGAAGTTCCACCATTTGAGATCAATGAACACACATGAGCGAGTGAAGATATCAGGCTGAAGTATCGCTATCTCGATCTCAGACGCAAGAGTATCTTTGATAAGATCGCCTTCCGTGCCGAGATGAACAAGTTCACTCGTGATTGGTTCACCGAGCATGGATTTCTCGAAGTTCAGACTCCGATCTTCACAGTCTCCTCTCCAGAGGGTGCGCGTGACTACCTCATCCCATCTCGACTGCATCCAGGGAAGTTCTATGCCCTTCCTCAGGCTCCACAACAGTACAAGCAGCTTCTCATGGTCGGGGGAGTGGATAAGTATTTCCAGATTGCTCCCTGTTTCCGAGATGAGGATCCACGTGCAGATCGTCACTCGTGTGAATTCTATCAGATCGACTGTGAGATGAGCTTCGTCGAGCAGGACGATGTCTTCGGGGTTGCTGAGCCGTTCGCGAGGGAGCTAATTGAAACAATTACTGAGAAAAAACTCATAAGAGGATTTGAAGGTATTGAAGAGGTGTTAGAATGGCATGGTATCGAAACCCCCTTTATAAAGGGGGGGAGGGGGGATTTAGTTTCTGGGAAAAATCCTCAGTCACTTCGTGACAGCTCCTTTACAAAGGAGCTCAGATTCATCCGACTCACTCATAAACAATCAATCGACATATTCGGTTCTGATAAGCCAGATATCCGCTTCGATATGCACTTCGAAGACTTCACACAAAGTTTCGCAACAAGTGGATTTTCTCTCTTTTCTAAAAGTGTTGCCGAATGATGAGTCGTGAAAGCGATGAAACTCGAGTGAAAGACTCTCTCCCGATCCGAGATCGACTCACTCACCGAAGTAGCGAAGTCTCATGGAGCAGGAGGACTCGCCTATATCATCTACGAAGCCGATGGTCCGAAGTCTCCGATCCTGAAGTTCTTCACGGGAGACGAACTCGCTACCCTCGAGGCGAAGCTCGCTCCAAAAGTCGGAGATATGATATTTTTCGGAGCGGGTGAGTATAAGGTCGTCTGTAAGGTCCTTGGACAAGTCCGCCTTGCCTGTCGTGATCGATTTGCCCTCGTATCCAAGGATGACATTGCTTTCTGCTGGGTCACTGACTTCCCGATGTATGAGCAAAAAGAAGACGGGAAGTATGACTTCGAACATAATCCATTCTCGATGCCACACGGTGGTATCACCGCATTCGATGGAAGTCCCGATCCACTCTCAATCTATGGCTGTCAGTATGACCTCGCGTGTAATGGATATGAGATCCTCTCGGGATCTATCCGCAATCACTCAGCCGAAGCACTCGTGAAAGCATTCAACATCGTGGGGAAGGGTGAGCAGGAAGTGAAGGATAAGTTCGGGGCGATGTATACCGCGTTCCAGTATGGTGTTCCTCCACATGGAGGATTCGCCTTCGGATTCGATCGCTTCCTCATGATCCTCCGCGATGAGGACAATATCCGTGAGATCTATGCCTTCCCGAAGTCTGGAAAAGCAGAGGATGCGATGATGAATGCGCCTTCTGAGGTAGATGAAGTCCAACTCCGTGAGCTGCATATTAAGGTGAGGGAGA
The DNA here is from genome assembly GCA_031423995.1 of Candidatus Altimarinota bacterium. Taxonomy (GTDB): domain Bacteria; phylum Patescibacteriota; class Gracilibacteria; order BD1-5; family UBA2023; genus STC-74. The sequence continues at coordinate 2,825 of JANPGO010000030.1, forward strand.
CGAGTAAGTAATGGATAGAGGAAAAAGGTTCTCTATTTAGGGGGATTCTTTTTATTTGTGCAAACATTTATTAAAAATATAATGTCTTTATTATTAATAAATCATAAATTTATGACTGATACAGTTTTAATAGATGGTAAGATTGATGAAGACCTTGCAATGAGCGATAAAATGAATGAGGATGAGGATGATGTGAGTCAAGTTTCACAAAATATTTTTAGTTTCACTCAACTATATTCTATAGAGACTCTCTATAACAAATTAACTAACACAAGTCTTTGAATACCAGAATTTCAGAGAACAGGTTGATTATGGTCATTGAAGAATCAATCTTTATTTATAGAATCAATAATTTTAAACCTACCAATACCTAGTATTGTAGTTTTTACAGATTCATCAAATAAGCTAAAAGTTATTGATGGACTTCAAAGAACAAGTACATTAAAGTCATTCTTAAATGACTGATTTAGGTTATCCTCATTAGCCCAAGTTAAGACTGAAAAACTAAATGGATTATTATTTTCAGAACTTCCTGAAGATATAAAAAACCAAATAAGAAATTCAACTATTTCTGTAATAACAGTTCAATGTTCACCTGATGATGAAAGAGCGGAAGCTACTTATTATGAAATTTTTAGAAGATTAAATCAAGGATGATTGGCTTTGACCCCGCAAGAGATTAGAAATGCTATCTACAAATGACCATTCCTTGATTTTTTAAGATGAACAAAAGAAGATAGTATGGAATGAATAAGGGATAATCCAATATGGATAGGTTTATATAAAATTCGAGGAAATCAGGTACTGAATTATTCAAGGGAAAGAGACGTTGAGCTTTTATTAAAAATTTTTGCTCTTGCAGAAAACCACGATGTAAAGGTCAGTAAAAATATGTGAGATTTTTTAAATGATTACTTAAAGATAGCAAATAAGAAGTCAAATCATGATATAGATTTATTAAGAAGTAGTTTTTTAAAGGCAATGGAATATATCTCAGATAATCATATATGTGACCTATTTAAAAAAAGAAAAATTCGTCAATTTATGTGGTATAATATGCTTCTTTCAGTTGTAATAGGATATTATAATAGTAATCCAGACGGTAACCTTAAACAAAAAGACTTTACAGATTTACTGATTCGAACAGACTTACCTGATGCTTCGTCAGATACATGGAATACTGTTAAAATTAATAAATGGAGAGAAATTTTCAGTGAATTTATTTTACCGTAATGTATGAATATTCAGGAACATTTTGATCAAGTTGAATCCCTCTTTCATGCATTCGATGTACAGAGATCTCAAATTGAATCTATGGACAATCATTTTCATGATATGGCTTATAATCCAACAAAATATCATTGAATCATTTGCCCAGTCTCATTACACTCACTCTGATTACTGAGGCTTGCAAATGAAAAATATTTTGCTCAGTTAATCTATAACGAACTAGAATCTTTATATAAAAGTATACTATTAGATTTTGATCCTACAGCTAGCTTAGTTGATTTTTTTAATATTAGACCTTCAAAGATTATAAATAAGATTATAAATAATGCTTCTGAATGAGCACATATAAAGACTAATCCAAATCATTCTCGTCTCATTACTACTTTAATAAATTCAAGCGCCTTTAATACTTGAACTTCTCCAGAATACTCGATTATTAATTCATTTATTGAGTGGAGATGAGCAAATGCTCATTTCTCTTTATGAAGCCGATCAATTGATTTAACTTACTTTAAGGGTCAATTTTACTTATATAAGCAGCCACTTATCAATTTACATGATAAATTTCTTAGGTATATGAAAGCATTAAAATCATCATCATTTAATACAGATTTTGATATATTTCCATAATATCAAAATTCCTCCTTTCTTGGGATTTTTTTGTTTTTCGATCATGATTATTATAGTATAGTAGCATCAAATAACTTTTTTCTAATGGGAAAATATTATCGTAGAAGGTATTATTCACAAGATAATAGTATCAAAAGTTTTCTGGATGTAGATCTAGCTTTTCTTCGGCTTTGAGCCTTATTGGTGCTCTTATTTCTCCTTCAGTATATTATCCCAGTGTATATTTATATCATTGAACATCCTATTTTCCTCATTCCTGTGGGAATACTAATTTTAGGTATTGCCTGAGGAGTTTTCTACTATAAAGAGCTGAAAAAGAAAATTCGCATGAGAGCCATGACTCGATTTTCTGAAGTGATGAAGCTTGATTGGAGAGAGTTCGAAGAATTTGTGGCGGACATACTCAAACAAAAATGATTTCATACACTTCTCTGAGTCTGAGTGAAAGATGGTGGAGTTGATGTGACAGCAACGCTCGATCATAAGAAATTTTTTATTCAGTGCAAACACTATAGTGATGAGAATATTTGAGTTGAGAAAATCCGTGAACTTCATGGAGTTATTACAGGTGAGCTTATTTCTGCGGGTTGAATATTTGTCACCACGACGTGATTCACTCCCGATGCTGTATCAGAAGCTCATAAATATGGTATAGAACTCTGGGATAAGAATTATCTCATCGAATACCTCAAATCTGCGCCAAATAGTTCCACCTCTGGACCAGAAAGTATGAATTTATGTCAACTTTGTTGAGGAAAAATGCTTTTACGCACAGCTCATACCTGACCTCAAGTATGAAAACAGTTTCTCTGATGTGAGAATTTCCCAAAATGTCATTTTACGAGCAATATTGAATAAAGCCTCTCAAAGTGAGGTCGGTTTTTTTCTTGCCTTTCATGATTTTTGATATACTACAGACATACATTGTATATCTTTTTCTATGTCGACTACAAAAACAACACAGGAACCTGGATTGCTTCGTACCTCGCAATGACGAGGGCAGAAGCAAGAAAAAATTCCAAAGCCATCTAAAGTCACGACGACTGTCAGACTCGACTCTGATCTCAAGCGTCGAGCAGAGGAATTTGCCCGATCCAATCATATGGACTTTACAACATTTCTCTCATTTTCTCTTCGCAATACGATGAAATATGGAGGGAAGATGGAGCCTGAAGTATCTGATGCTCAGTATGCGTATTATTCAGATATGCTTCATGACATCGAGAGTGGAAAGATAGCTACTGAAAAATTCGATACCCTTGAAGCACTCAGATCTTCATATCGTTAGTATGGGTAAAAATTCGATCGAACAATCACCGAGATTTCGTGAAGGGATGAATCTCCTCAGACCAGAGCAAAGCAAAGAGAAAATGTCTTTCTCACTCTGGAGATGTATAGTATCCTCCCATACCATAAAAGTCTCAGAAATCATCCACTTCGTGAATCTGATCCACGAATTCGTTCCATCACCGTCGATGATGATATTAGGATTATATTACGCGATAGAGGCGATGGAAATATATTGCTCCTCGATGTCGGAGATTATGCGAGAGTATATCAGTAGAATTCTCGGAATCCCTGATTCGTCAGGGATTTTTCTTTGCACTTTCTCTCCTTTCGAATACCATTGGAACATGTACATTTTTCTCATCATCCTTGCTATCGTCCTTACCATCTGGATCGCAGGAACACTCTTCGTGATCCGTGATATCGAGGAGCCAAAATATACTCTCATCGAGAAACGTGAAGGATATGAGATACGTGAGTATGCGAGCTATATCGTCGCAGAAGTCGAAGTCGAGTGAGATATGCGTACGGCATTGAAGAGTGGATTTCGCCAGCTCGCTGGGTATATCTTCGGTGGCAATACTTCGAAAACTCAGGTCAAAATGACCGTTCCTGTGATGGATACGACTCGACAAAGATCCGAGACGATTGCTATGACTGCGCCGGTCATGGATACGGTTTCGAATTCTGGGAAACATATCATCGCATTCACGATGCCGAGGAGCTATACTCTCGATACACTCCCCAAGCCAGAGAATGTACAGATTCATTTCCGAGCGATTCCTCCATCGAAGAAAGCGGTCCTTCGCTATAGTTGGTATGCGACAGAATCTCGGGTCGAAGCGAAGAAAAATCTCCTCACAGACTCCCTCATCCGAGACGGATACAAGACGCGGTGAGAAATAATATCTGCCCAATATAATCCTCCACTGAGTTTTCCACTCCTGAGGCGCAATGAAGTGATGGTGGAAGTGGAATAATTATTGTCAGATGAGCTTCTCTATATCATCCTTGATCGAGAGTGGAGTTGTTGTCGGAGCATAGCGTTCAACTACATTGCCTTCTCGGTCGATCAGGAATTTCGTGAAGTTCCACTTGATACCACGATTCCAGAACCATCCTTTCTTGGATTTCAGGAATTGGTAGAGTGGATGAGTACCCGATCCATTCACATCGATCTTCGCGAAGAGGGGAAAGGTGACTCCGAAATTGATCTTGCAGATGGATTCGACCGTCTCATTGGTCTCAGGTTCTTGTCCGAGGAACTGATTGCAGGGAAATCCAAGGATCATGAAGTCGTCATGTGAGTAGGTATTCCAGAGGGTTTCGAGTTCCTCGAATTGAGGGGCGAGCCCGCACTTGGTCGCAGTATTCACGATGAGGAGGACTTTTCCTTTGTAGTCTGCCATGGAGATGGTTTCACCATTTGGCTTCTGGACAGATATATCGTAGAGGGAAGGCATAGAAATTATTCTTATAGATATCTAGTATAACTATTTTTCTCCCTTCAGAAAGAGATTATCTTGCATTTTCTCGAGTTTACTTATCATTACTCTATTATAATACTTTCTCTATGCATATCGGATTCATCGGTCTCGGGCTCATGGGGATCCCCATGGCGAAAAACATCCTCGCAAAATGAGGCACTCTCTCCGTCTGGAATCGTACTCCAGAACGCGCCCGAGAACTCATCGAACTCGGTGTGACACTGTGTGCTACAAAAAAAGAACTCGCGGAATCGGTCGATATCCTCATCACGATGGTGACGGCAGGGGAAGATGTCCATGAGGTGCTCTTCTGAGTCGATGGGGCTGCGAACGCTCTCAGGACTGATGCGATCGTCATCGATATGTCGACCATTGGTGTCGAGTGGGCAACTCGTATCGGGACTGAGCTCTCGGCTCTGGGGATTCACTTTCTCGATGCACCCGTGACAGGAAGTACTCCAAAAGCGATTACAGGTGAACTCACAATATTTATCTGAGGAGAGAAAAAAATATTCGATCAGGCTGAATCC
>JANPGO010000031.1:0-5057 GCA_031423995.1 Candidatus Altimarinota bacterium
AAATCATAAAAAGTCTTGACAGAGAGCAGTTCATATTACCAGTGTATGATGTATTCATTACTATTTTGTATGGATTATTCTGATATTGTACCACCCTAAGCAACGACAGAAACACCGTGAAGCTGAGTTTATAGAACATTAGTTGCAGAACTCGAGATAGTTTTCAAAGATTGGGCTGCTGAAGTAATGGAGCACCCCCGCTCCGATGAAACTAGAGAAAAACAGAACTCCTTATTCCTCCTCACCTACCTCAATTCCCTCTACATCGAGATGAAGGGTGATAGTGGTCTTCTGGAACATGGATCGGATCGTATTCTCGATCTGTTCGCCGAAAGTATGAGCTTCTCTGAGGGAGATATCCTTATCTCGGAAGACAATATGTGCTTCGATAAAGGTGTCATCCCCTGAGATACGAGTCTTGAGAAAATGATAACTTTCGATCGCAGGATTTTCGAGAAGAACTTTCTCGATTTTTTTGATATTCGCTTCATCGAGAGCGCGGTCGAGGAGCATCGAGACACCACTGCCGATGATAGGAAATGCATTCCAGATGATCCATGCACCGATAGCGGTTGCGAAGACGGAATCACACCACCAGAGTCCCAGATACCTCGTGGCGAGTAGGGCGATGAGGATGCCCCCGTTCATATAGAGGTCTGATGAATAGTGGAGTGCGTCGGAACGGATAATGAGCGATTTCGAGATCTTGCTAATCCGGAGAAAGTTCCACATGATGAGTGAGGTTCACAGAATGGCGATAATCATGACGATGATCTCAGTGGAGGTGACATTCGGTGATGTATGCGAGATAAAATTCTTGATACCATTGTACCCGAGAAAGAGTCCTGATGAGAGGACAATCAGTCCCTCGAATATCGCAGCAAATCCCTGGACTTTCCCGAGTCCATAAGAAAATGACCGAGTCCGAGCATGTTCTGAGAGCTTGAGTGCGGTCGCATTGACTCCTGAGACGAATATATCCATGAGGGAATCGAGAGCTGATCAGAGGATTGATAGGCTTCCTGAGAGGAATCCTATTATTGCCTTGATAATCGTGAGGACCAGAGAGATGATGAGGGCAAATCTGATACCAGAGGAAGGAGATGTAGGAAGGGGAGGCATACGCATAAGTTGAAATAAGTGAAGAATTATACATCTCAGAGAATGGTTCCTCAGGGATAATAGCTCTGAGAACCCTTTATCGTCCCTGTTTCTGATAGATTGATTGGGGTTGACTCGATCGATGGAGGTCTATCACTGGATTCGAAGAACTTGACCCCCGTCATCAAGAGGCATCCTATAAGAAAAAGTCCCACGGTAGCATATTTTTTCTGTGTTTGAGAGTGGATCATCGGAAGGAGATCCGCAGTCGCAACGTAGAGGAGTGATCCACCTGCGAGAGCTGTTGCGAGTCCTGTGAAGAGTGGTGAGATGCCCGTGAGGATCAGGTCAGAGAGTATGAATCCTATCGGTGCTGCGAGTGCAAAAAGGATGAGGAAAACGAGTTGTACCTGTTTCTGGAACTTACTCTCACGAAATATCGCTGCGAGTGAGAGTGATACGGGAATCTGATGGATCGCGACTCCAACGAGGACGATATATCCGACCTCGCTCGAGAGTCCGAATCCTGCTCGTATACCAAGTCCATCAAAGAGCGTATGGATAAATATAGCAATCCATGATATGAGCGCGACATGATCATAGTGCTCATGTGGGTCTTCATGCGCATGATCTCCATGTGCATGATCGTGTGCATGTGGTGTGAGGATTTCCTCGATCAGATAGATTAGGAGAAACCCCCCGATAAATGCATAGATAGCATAGGGAGTCTCCTCGAGAGCTTCAGGGAGAATATGGACCAGTGAGACGGCGAGCATCGATCCTGCTCAGAGTCCGATGAGGAGACCGAGAATGGTCTGATCGACTTTCCGAAAAAAGTAGAGAATGAGTCCCGTTGCAGATATGAGAGAGAGGATGAGGAGAGGAAAGAACATAGAAATAATTATATTTTATTTGACAATTAATTTAATTTCATTAAAAATAGAAAATGAATACATATACTTGACCAGAAAGAAGGAGTCACTGAATGACATGGGCAGAGCGTTCAGTTCGTACTGTGAGTGCGTGCGTTGATTGACTCAGATCAGAACGAGTATGACAGATATTTTATTCGAAGATTCCGAATAGTGCATGAATGTATCTACAATTAACATGCATTCGACGAAATGGAGAAATATTATACTGCAGAGTATCCTTTTTCAATCCACAGACAAGGGAATTTACTGATTCAGGATGGGGAGAGAGAATGTATCGAGTTGGTAATATCGATAGTGATTTTGAGTGATGGGTTCCAAGTTGGCTCAAGCGTGCTTAATGCTATCTCAGCACACACCCATTACATGACTTCATGTGGGCATAGGTCATACTCGAGATATAGGGGCTCGCGAGCTTGGTATGCACGTCATAGATAGCTCCGCAATTCTCACAGAAGCTGATCGAGACTGCATCTTCACGAGTCGCATGATCACACTGGCAGGGGAATATGACCCGTTCACCTGCGATCGTCATCTCATGGATCAATCCCTGATCGCGAAATGCATCGACGATCCGATAGAGCGTCGCGAGATTCATTCGATAGTCTCACTTACCGACGAGCTCCTTCTTCAGATCGGTGAAGGTGATACGAGACGACTTTCCGAGCTCTTCGACGAAGCGCTTGCGGGAGAGGGTGATACGGGAGATCATAGTGAGGAAAAGTAAGGAGGGAAGAATGAAAGATGCACGAGGAAATCGAACTGAATTATAGTGATATTTCCTATAATGCAAATGTTTGCACCTACAATATCTCGACCAATTTTCCTCAGAAAACGTTTAATCCAGAGAAAAGTATAGGAAATGAAAAAATAAAATTGACAAATAATTAAAAGATGTATTATAAATTAAATTTATTTCATAATAAAATTTAATTATGAGTGTTACTGCCGTTCCTGCTGGTCCACCCGATGCTCACGCAGAAGCTCCAGACTTTGGTTGAAAAGATAATAGAAGAATGGAGGGTTGGTTAGGTGATTTTCGAAGAAAATACATCTGAAAGCGCTATCCTAGCCTGAGAAGATGAGTTGCTTTTGCAGGTGCTGTTGGTCTTGTTGCAACAGCGGCAGCATTAGTAAGACACTATACAGATGATGGAGTTGCTACTGTTAAGTTAAATCCATTACACTGTGTTTGAACTGACACAATTCCTTCAGCGACCTTAAAAGCAATAGAGGATCAAATAAAAGAGAAGGTTATTCAAATATGTCCAATCAAGCAGGTTTGATTTTGAAGAAAAGTATTTTTTGTTGGTCAGTCATGAAAGATCCATTCTACTTCTGATGTGCCTGTTTCAGAAAAAGTTGAAGTAAAACCTGACGAGTAAAAAACTATATTCTAGCTTAATTCTTAAGTTACAGATTATTTTGTTTTCATATACTCCTCCAATATCAACCTTGCAGCTTCTGTATCTATATCTCCCTCAACCCCCGCTTCTCTGAAGCCCAGATCAGCCTCGCTCGAAGTCAGACGTTCGTCTTGGAAGTGGACGGGGAGTCAGGTAGATTTCTCGATCCTATCAGCAATACTCTGGACACGTTGTCCGTGTGGCGACATCGTCCCATCGATATTGTAGGGCATACCGATCACGATATCGGTGATATGTTTCTCTGAGATTATCTTCTCGATCGTCTTCTGGAGCTCCTTGGTCGCGACGGTTCCATACCCGAAGGCAAAAGACCCAACCGAATAGGCGAGTCAACATTTATGGGTTCAGTAGTCGATGGAAAGGAAAGTGTGAACTATAAACGATAAATTATAAACTATAAAATGTATGGAAATTCCAGAATTCATCTCATCGAGAAAGATTCTCAAAGATTGAAGAATTATTCGTCCGTACGTTGTTTTTGGTTGAATGGTACATGCAATTATAGTAGATTCACCTAAATATAAAAAGAGAAGCGTATGAACGAGTCTACATTATCCCCTGAATACTTTTCAGCGTTTCCCAAACGCATAAAGATTACTCCTCGATCTTCACCGTAACAAATACTTTCGCCAGAGTGTCACGAGTGATATGCAGATAGACGAGGTGAGTTCATGCCATCTTGATATGCGTTTTGTTCGGGAGGTGGACATCTTTTTTCTCGAAATCGATTCCGAACTTCTGTTTGATCCGAGTGCTCACATCGTGCTCATTGAGCCCGCCGAATACCTTGGTTCATTTTCCTTTGAGGGTGAACTCGAGCGACTGCCCATCGAGCTCTTTCTGGATGTCGAAAGCTTTCATGAGGCGCAGACGAGCCTGATCGGCAGCACGTTTTTTCTCTGCTTCGAGCTGCTTCATGCGGTCTGGAGTGATCTCTTTGGCGAGCTTCTTCGGGATGAGAAAATTCCGAGCCTGAGTGCTCGAGACATCGATGATTTCTCCACGTCGCCCGACATTCGCGATATCGACGAGGAGTTCTATAGTGATTTTTGCAGGAGGCATATATTTGTGTGGTTATTATATTATTCAAATATATGAAAAAGCTTGTGAAGAGCAAGAATTTATCACTGATGTGCGTTGAGTGGAGTTGGATAGGATTTTCAGGGTATGAAATCAGTATCTACTGTATTTCACTTACCATCATAAATATCGTATTCTACCATCTTTGCCATATTCTCATCGTACACAATATCCAGATTGAATATCGAAGTATCAATCTTTATTTGTTTTGACATCTTGACAGAAATAAGGGACTGAATTATGTTGACTCATCCGAATCCTCTCTGATATAGAATTGCAGGTAATATCTATCTTTCAACCAAGGGATTCTGAATAATCACATTGAGAATTTTTCGGAAGTTTTTTTACTTTTCCAGATTTTTCGAGTATATCATTTACTAAAATCCCCCCAAAATCCTACAAGAATTATCTCGATTTTTCCCTTGACAGAGCCAAGTATTGCATAATGAGAGTGTTAGTTATTAACACTCTTTTTTATGAAAATCGACATACTTAAACACACCATTGTCAATGTCTG
>JANPGO010000032.1:0-5428 GCA_031423995.1 Candidatus Altimarinota bacterium
TTGGTTGTGAGTGCACCACTTCCAACGACGGTACCAGTACCAATCTGAGAAGCATACAGTGAGAGTATGGGTCAACCGAGAGAGAGGGAAGCAGTGAGTGCACCAATGGTAGCAACTCGAGCTATATTTGTGAGTTTCATAAAAATGAGAAAAGTGACGTAGAAGAACTATCTCATAGTTTTTCTCTGAATGCAATTATTTCCACAAAAAATCCCGTCAATTTGACGGGACATTTTTTCATAATTATTTTCTATATAATTTCTTCTAGAAGTGACCAGTTACTGTCACAACAACGACATCACGATAACGTCCAGCTGGGGTTTCAATATCAGGCTTTGCTGAAACCGTGAGAGTGACATCATCAACACCAGTAATCTTCTGAGGCTTATTCGAACTATAGAGGACATGATTTGTCGTATTATCATTCACCTCCACACCTGCAGTGATAGCAGAAGATTGAGTGAATGCTGCATAGCTTGAGTCATTGGTTACGTTTACGACTCATGTGAATCGATAGCTATCTGCAACTTCATCAGCAGTGAGAGAGTTGATGTAGGTAGATGGACTCGAGACATTCTGGAGTCCGCCATTCGTTGAGCGAACTGTGACGCCAGCGCCATTCGTTGCATTGGTTCCGACTTCCACACTGACACTTCCTGATGAGTATGCGGTGTTGGTAAGATTTCCGAGATCGATCGTTCCAGAGCCGCTGATGACCATATTGAGTACTGGGAGAACCGTTGCTTGCACCAGAAGACCATTGACTATACCTGTCGCGGTACCAGGGAAGTTATCATCCCAGACAACGTTGGATGTGAGTGAGCCACTTCCGACAACAGATCCGCTACCAATCGTTGTAGCTGCATATGATGATACACTGATCATCATGCCAGCCGCGAGTGCTCCAGAGAGGAGCTTTTGAGAAAGAGTACGCATATGTGTATTTGTTATAGGATAATATGCTTATATATAATAACATATAAAAATAAGTATGTCAAAGATTTATTGACAAAATAAAATGAATATCCAAAGAATGATATTCATTTTATACAGATTGGTACTAGATAATCATATCTATAACACGTTTCTGAAGGTCTTTCTCTATATTCTTGATTCAAGCCTCTCCATTGATGGGTATAACTCGAGAAGTCTTTACTTGAAATACGGACTTGTAGGTGTCTATAATACTTCCTTGGGTTTTTCTGACAAATGCCTTTTTATCATTTCGAGTTAACTTCTTTCCTTCAGCCGAGTAGACAAGGTTATTAATGAAGTCAAGTGCAAGGAGTGTTCATTCAGTTTTCTTTCCGTTTTTGGTAATTGACTTGTTTTCTTTGAGGGCCCGTTTCTGGAGTCTCTTCAGAGATTCTTCGAGTCAAATAGTTACTTCTATTGTTATAGCTTTATCAAAGAGCTCCTTATATATAGTATTCCTCCACCAGAGGAGTCACTTCTTGAGTTGATCGATATTCATACCGATCATGAGTCCTCGAACGATAAGGGTCTCCATACCGCGATCCATGATGACAATATCTCATTTCTTCAGTGCTGGAATCACTTGACGTTCTATCCTATAGAGGAGGTCTGCAGACTGGAAGAAGAGATTTGTTTCAGGGAGGATTCGCTCATCAGTCTTTGTAAGTGCCTCATTTGCCTTCAGAAAATCTCAGAGAATTGGGGCACTTTTCCACTCAGAAACAGTTACCTTGTGTCATTCTTTTTCGAGAAGATTCTTCAGGATCTTTATCTCAGTTGTTTTTCCTGATCCATCTGGACCTTCGAAAATGATTAAAGTGCCAGGAAGAGCATGACAGTTACTAATATTTGGGCGCATGACGGAAGGGAATTTAGAAAATAGTTGGAATAGGAGCAGTGTTATCGTCTCTCAGAATAGTGTGGACCCATGAGCCGGACATCGTACTTCTTCTCGAAGTATTCAGCAATCTTATCGACAAAAAGAGGTGTTGTCTTGTATACTGGTGCTGTACCATCGATCACATGCATACCATTTTGTTCAGCAAGAAGATCATATCCTTCGATGACTTTTGTTTGGAATTTCTTGAAGCTCTCAATAATGTTTTCAGAATAGCGAACATCCATACCTGCTTCATAGTGCTTCAACGGATTCCTTCCGATGGCTCGCTGTGCTGCTATATCGACAGAAATTCGGAAGTAGAATGCAAGATCGGGAACAGGAAAAAATGCATCATAAAATGGCTTGAGGTGCTCCATCTTCAGTCCACGGGCGTATCAACGAGCAAGAGCTGTATACATATAACGATCACAGAGAACAACCATACCCGCACGGAGTGCTCATCGCATTTCGGTGAGATAACGCTCTATAAAGTCGGAGGCATAGATAGTATCAAATACTGCAGCAGGCATATGTGGATCAGATTTCTTCAGTTTCTTCTGCATCTCATGGATCTTGATCGATGAGTTCCAGATACTATGGACACAGAAAAATCCGTTTGACTCAAGAAGATTCTTGGCAATGAGGAGTTGTGTTGACTTCCCTGATCCATCAGATCCCTCTACAATGATGAGAGTTCCAGGTCGTTCTTCCGTTGAGAAGAAAATATTATTTTTTGGCGGATTGACGAGGGGTATATTTGGGGATTTTTTATTCTTGGTTACAGATGAAGGAGAGGGATTCATATAGTGTGATGATTGTTGACATCCGTATAATAAAAAAATCCTCTATGGAGTCAACGAAACTCATCTATTTTGGCTAGCGTTTTTCATCAAAGGTGTTCTTGATACATATTTGTATACAAGAAAGACTTCTCCTTTATGTGGAATATTCATTTCTAGTATGGAAAAACTCATATACTCAACTGAGTATATATTACTTTGTATATTCCGATAGAAACACTCTGTCCAGTATATTTCTCGGGTTTTCATTCGTATGAAAGAGTTCACTGATCGATTTTTCTATCATTTCAATCAGAGTGCCTTGCGCATAGAAAAGGGCGGTTCTGAGGAGTATAATCGCTTCGGGTCTTTCGAATTTTGAACTATAGAGTAGAGAAATGAAATCCTCTGGGTGACCTTGAAAGTAGTTCTCCAGCATAATCTTTTGTTCAAGTGGTATATGAATATGGGTATCCGTATGGAAGAGCGTAATGGTTCTCGAATGAATTGTTTCCAGGAGATTCTCTGGATTCTTCACCACGAGCAGGATGATCGCATATTCAGGGGGCTCTTCGAGGATTTTGAGGCATGCATTCATCGCACCATGACTCGACTCATCGAATCAGTTGAGTATATAGATTGATTTCTTTGCAAACGGTTTCACGGAAATTTCCGTCAGGAATCTCCGTATTACGGGAATTCAGAGTTGTTTTTTATCTTCCTCTTTTGTATAGAAAAATATATTTTCTCCATGTTCGTGAGAGAGGGACTCAAGACTTATATAACTTTCTCCAGTTGATGCTCGAATGCATTCGAGAGCGGTATTCTCATCAACGACACAGGGTATATATGGTCAATTATTCTGTACGGATGTGAGAAAATAGCTGAGCATGCGGAAGGAAAGCTTTGAGTGAGTTGAATTTTCCCCTATTTTCTCTACAATGGAGACAATTGCAAATCTTTCTATGCGTTCTCGACTCCTCGCTCTCATCATTCTCCTCCTCTTTCTCGGAGTACCAGGTCTTCTCTATTGGTATTTCTTCTCAGTAAAGGAGTCGCACGTTCACTTCACTTCTACAAGTACTGGGATGGAATTCGATATCTCTGTCGATGGAAAACTTGAATATGAATATTTTCCAATTGCAGATAGCGTTCTCCACTTCACAGAACACTGTCGAGGATCCTGTATTCTTAGAGTCCCGCCAGTGAAGTATGCACTGATTCTCACGTCTTCAGGCATGCAGGATATTCATGATTCCATAACTCTGAGCCCTTCTGAAGAAAAATCGTATACCTTCATACCGAGAATGAAGCTCCGAGTGCACTTTCTGAAAGATGATCCAGATTCTATTCCCTGAAAAAATAATACTCTCATCCGTTATGCAAATGAGTCTCTCGGCTGACGATACGTATCAGTATGAATCTCTCGAACAGGGAAACAATACGCTATCAAACGCATGGATGGTTCTGACATTCTCGGGATTGTCACGTTGGATGGATTTATCACACTCGCAAGTTTTCCGTATACGGTAGACAATATAGTACCTGATCTCAGTCGACAGTATTTTGTCATCGATCGCGGAATATGATCCAGAATACTTCTTTCCCTTGATGGCCAGAGATCGATCATCTTTCCCTACGATATTTTCCCACAAGTGATCGAGTACTCTTCCTGAGTCTGGAAAGTGAAGACCGAGAAAGATCTCTATCTCTATGAAAATAGTGAATGGAAGAAGAATACACGATTTACTGATTGTATAGATCTCAATTGAAATATACGTATCGGATATATTGACCAATCAGATACGGTGAAACTCTCACTTCAAAATCTTCCACTCGGTCACTCAGTCCTTAGTCTCATCGATCGCACAACCGGGGAATCGAGAATGCTTGCGAGTGATCTTGCTCTGAAATGACTTTTTATCCTCGATGATCAGCCGGCATTCATCGATCAATCCTGAAAAGTAGGAATATTTGAATTCTAAAGATAGTTTATGATTTTTGATACACACTCACACTGCTACTGGGAGACGCTCGAACCTCGAATTGAGGATATTGTTCTGAGCATGCAGAAGAATGGAGTGATGCGAGCAACGCAGATCGGGTGTGATAGAGTATCCTCAGAGAAGGCGATTGCACTGGCTCGGAGATTTCCTGGAATATTTTCTGCAACCGTAGGACTCCATCCTGAGACAGCCCAAGACCAATGAATAATGAATAATGATCAATGAATAATGCAGGAATTAGAAATATTACTCATACATAATAGAAATGTTGTGGTTGCAGTAGGGGAGTGTGGATTCGATTTTCACTACCTCGATGGATCTGATGGTGGGAAGATACGAGTCGATCTGGATCATCTCTCAGACAAGGCTCGAGAACAGATCGAGAACCAGAGATACTGGTGGAAGGAACAATGGAAGTTGGCACAGAAGTATAGTCTCCCCCTCGTGATCCATACTCGTGATGCTCGGGAGGCAACACTAGAATTTATGAAAGCAGAGTGAATCACTCGTGCGGTCATGCACTGTTTCTCTGAGGACTGGGAGTTTGCTCGTGCACTCCTCGATTTCTCAGATGAGATATACTTCTCTTTCTCAGGAATCCTGACGTACAAGAGTGCACTTGCAATCCAGGAAGCGGCTCAAAAGATCCCACTTGATAGGATTCTTATCGAGACCGATGCTCCATTTCTCGCACCGCAACCAGTACGAGGAACAGTGAATGAGCCAGGAAATACTCGGTATGTGCTCGAGAAACTCGTCGAGCTCAGAATGGAATCGGGAGAAGAAAT
>JANPGO010000033.1:0-10661 GCA_031423995.1 Candidatus Altimarinota bacterium
TCTTGCAATTCTCGAAAATGCAAATGGATGAAATACTGGTGGTATCGCTGCATCATATACAGGTATTAATACTGTTAATCCTGCAAGTCTTTGATTGGTTAAAGGTGCAGGTTCTGGATATGTCCTTACAAACTAGTTTAACTTATAAAATACCCCTCTCAAGAGAGGGGTATTCTTCTTTATTTATGAAGTTCACTACTCGTGGTTTTACCCTCGTTGAGCTCATGATCGTTATCGCGATCATCGGAATCCTTGCTGCCGCCCTCTTCCCGGCAATTACTAATTATATATGACGCTGAAGAGATGCATCTCGTGTAGCGAATCTCAAAGATATAGGTCTTGCCCTGACAAATTTTGCAAGTGATAATAAGGAAGACTATCCATCGACTCCAATTAACTGTGATCTCTCAGGTTCACTTATGGTATTTCTGAGTAAGGAACTCAAGGATCCTTTTCCAACAAGAGATCATGGGTGCGGTCCGAACTGATTCTATGGGTATGGAACCTGAGTGAATAACCTTACTCGGTACTATGGTATTAGTGCCAATCTCGAAACGCAATTCGGTGGATACTGGAGTGCATCAGGTTCGAATAATCCTTTCACAGGAACACTCGATGCTACCGATATCAATAATCTCAAGTTCAATCTATCGAAGTGAGCTGGTCCGCTCTATGTACTTTCTCAGTAGAAAATCTGTCCAAATAAAAGATCCGCTTGAGCGGATCTTTTTTGATATCATATGGCGGAGGGACAGAGATTCGAACTCTGGGTACCTTGCGGCACGGCAGTTTTCAAGACTGCTGCAATCAACCACTCTGCCATCCCTCCGGATGTGTGAGTCCTCGGCAGTATAGGGAAGTGGATATAATTGTCAAAATTATTTTGTATTTTCGATGTATAGGGCATACATTATCGTGTCACAGTATTCAGAATGGCACTGCGTATGGTTTCTCTCCGATCTTGATCATGGAATTTTAGCATATTCTCAGAGAGAATAATTCCCTTTGGATTTCATTTTTTTCGTGCGGTGGAACGGGTGAGAGGAAGAAGAAATACTCGAATACAGTGATCGAGAATAGTAAAAAGTCAGGAAGAATAGGTGAATTTTTCTCAGTGAAAAATTCGGTAGTGAAGATTTTCTTTTCGTTGTTCAAGAGTCACTGATACCCAATTATTTTTCTCGAGAAATGTCTCATAAATACCTCCGCGAGTGAGTATTGGTTTGAGAGTACGGATCCAGTAATAGAGATATACATCCTTCTCGATAGCTATCTCTTGCAGATTCATTGCATCTGTCGTGATAAAAAATGAGAGGCAAAAATTCCCTCGTACTGCATCTCATTTGCGCCAGACTCAGAGAAGAAAAAATTGGGCAGTCATACAGAGTCGAACAAGCCACATAGAGTTTGGTGCTGTGATCACAAACAAATCAATATCTGAATCCTCATGCGTTGCATACATGGCGAGAGAATTGACGACTGCGATCATCGCAATTCACGGAATCCAACGGAGGCTCTGTACATATTTCTGTGTTCGTTCAAAGAGTTGTATTTCACTTTCATTGGGATGTGATTTCCTTCCCATGAGAGTATTGAATGCGGATTCATATGTGAGAAATTCATCCATAGAAAAACTTATTTGAGTTTTCGAATCACTTCTCGAACCGTCTCTTCGATTCCGAGAGAGGAATCAAGCGTCTTGATGACAGATTCAACACGAAGCTTATCATAGCCCATTTGAACGAGAGAACTCATGACATTCATCGTTGTACTGGCTGGGGTTTTCGACTCATTCTTTTCTGATTTCTTTTTTTCGAAATTGATGGATCATTTGAGATCGACGATAATTTTTTGGGCGGTCTTCTTTCCTATTCCAGGGACACTTGAGAGTATTTTATCATCTTCAAATTGTATTGCCTTCATGAGCTCCTCTTGCCCGAGTCCGAGGAGGGAGAGGGCAGTTTTCCCTCAGACACCATTGACCTTGTTGAGTTCACGAAAGAGTGCACGTTCCTCAATTGTCTCAAATCAAAAGAGAGACTCACTCACTTCAGTTTTATGATGATGAATCCAGAGGGTGAGATTATTTCCTCTCTGCGCATGTGCTATAAGGCCAGGCGCAGCAAAAATATCGAGCCCAAGCCCCATTCAGTCTATCTGAAGTGTGAGTGTGATCCCATCAATCATGAGAACGGTTCCTGTGAGATATGCGTACATAAAATAGGTATTAGATTTTAGTTGCTAGGTTGTAGGTGAAGGAGTGATTTACAGAAAAGGGAATCATTTGGAAATATTTTTTAATCATACTTGTATTTTTTGCACAAAGTCCTCATTCTATAACCGAATTTATTCAGTATCCCAGTGACTTTGACTTGCATTATATCAATTCATTATAGAATTGCGATATGAAAAAAAATATTGATATATTTCTTTCCGTGATAGATAATTATGGAGATATAGGATTTGCATGCGAGCTGATTCTCTGACTCGAACAGAATTTTCCTCGAGAATTTTCTTATTCTCTTTGGACAGATGATATAGATAAAACGAATAGTTTCTTCCATCATAACAGATATCTTCTTCCTAAGGTCTCACTTTTTCAGAGAAAGGAATTTCAAAACCATAGAACAAACCCCCCACTCTGTATTACACTGTTTCATACTGATTTTCCTGAAATATTGCTCCTTCCGAAATGATCACTTGTTCTCCGAATTGATTATCTCTCTTTTGATCCAACGTGGGTGAAACACCATTGAAGCTATCATATTGCGTCAACGGATGCATGCGTAGTGAGAGAAATCATTCCTTCACCACTTGAATGATGATGAGGTATATTCCAAATCTGAGCATGATGAGAATCTCACTCTTCGATTGCTGATCGCTTTGGAATAGATCGAGATCGAACATGGGTATCGATTTTTTGTTATCCAGAAACTTTGGAACATTGCATAAATCTCTCCCTCATTCCTGACACTTGCGAAGTGATACTTCTTGGACTCAGTGCATTGAAGGAGAAATTTTGAGGATATAAAAATGTTCACTTCCTTCCATTTCTTGATATGGTCACCTTCCAGAGTGTTTTGAAACACTCATTATGGTCTATTGTTCGATGAGAGGTGAGCCTCATGAATATTCTTGCTCTCGGAAAACCATTTTTCTGGGATATGTATAAGGAAATTTGATGATTTTATGCGCAGCAAAGTGAGCATTTTCTTGACCATATAGGAACAAATGAATCCTATAAAAATGTGCATATGCGACTCAATCAAAGAGGGTCAGGACTGATTACTCTTGCAGAGTGTGAATCTCTACTATTTGGATTTGAAAACAAAGAAAGATTTAGAATGCAAAATAAGCATCACTCACTCATCCATGAAATCAAAAAATATATTGACAGTTTTCATTTTTCCCTATAATCACAGGGCTTTGCCAGAGCATGGATTCTCTCTCGCTGGCATTGTCTCAAAAACTATGCCAATGTAGCTCAGCTGGTTAGAGCGCGGGACTCATAAGCCCGAGGTCGGCGGTTCAAGCCCGCCCATTGGCACCATTATACCGCGAAGTAGAGCAGTCTAACTCGCAATGTAGGGCAAATAACCTTGAGGTTTCCTCAAGTATGTCAGAATTTGATTCAATTACCATACCGCGGAGTAGAGCAGTGGTAGCTCGCAATGTAGGGCAAATAACCTTGAGGTTTCCTCAAGTATGTCAGAATTTGATTCAATTACCATACCGCGGAGTAGAGCAGTGGTAGCTCGCAAGGCTCATAACCTTGAGGTCGTGTGTTCGATTCACACCTCCGCAACCATCAAAAATATACAACCAAATATTCAAGAAATGTGAAAAAATTGTGAAAAACTTTTTGCTTTTCTGATTCATTCCTGTATACTTCGCTTCACATTCTTTATTCTTAATTTTCTTTCCTATGCGAGTCGTCATCATCTCCCTTGCCCTCTTATCTGTCCTTTCTGCGTGTACAGCTCCAAGTACTGATACTCCTCCTGTACAGACACCAGTTACAACTAAGGCTACTGTTGTAGATGTTCCAACTCCTCCGACTCCTCCAACTCCAGAGATGTCTCGAGTAGTTCCTCCTTCATCAACTGGAACAAATTCTATGGTTCCAGCACCTGCTCCAGCACCTGCTCCAGCACCTGCTCCAGCACCTGCTCCAGCACCTGCTCCAGCACCTGCTCCAGCACCTGCTCCAGCACCTGCTCCAGCACGCGCAGCAAAATAGTCAATTTTCTGTTGAAAAATCCACCAAATTGGTGGATTTTTATTTGTATTTTTGCGAGTTTTTTGGTAGAATGCAAGGGATTAACTCTTGTATATATGGCAAGTTCAAATGTTCCACAACCATGAACCAATGCTCAGACTGAGCATGTTGAAAATTTTCGGCAAGGAAAACACATATGAACCGTTGATGATTTGTTAACTTGATGTATTGAAGATCTCATCTCTGATGAAGATCCAGATACATTGATCGATTATGAAAAGGATACGGAGAGTTTTAATGCAAGGATAAAATCATCTATGAGATCCCGCAAAGAGAATCCAACTGATGATGATAAAAAAAACAAAATTGATTGGAGTCAAGTTCAAGGAAATCATATTGATTGAGTGGAAGCTTCTGAGATTGCAAAAAAAGTGCGACAAAGGACCAAGTCTCTCATTGCCCTCCGCAACGAAGCTTTTATCCGTATTAAGGATATTTTTCCAAATATTAGAAATGTGGATGGTTGGGAGTCAAAGGTACTAAAATGACTACGGATGGAGCAGTTGTCATCTTTGAGAAAAATAGTTAAAGATCGATGAGTCATGAAAAGATTTCTGAGTTTTACTTTGGGGGAGGTTGGTAATGAAATTCTGAAGCCTCGAGATGCAATTGATTTCAAACAAGTTTTTCATGACTTGGATACGCAGAATCCAACTTCAACTCAGAGAAGGGAATTTGAAAAGATGTTTGCTGATTTCAAGAAATATAAATCTCCTCCTGACCTTGAAACACTCAGAGAATTACTTTTTGTCTATCGTAGTGCGTCAAATTTCAGAAAGAAGGAAATACTCTCCGCTCTTGATGCCAATATTCCACTGTCCCTTGCAGTTAGGACGAAAATAGTAGGTCAAGAGCTCTTTTCCGATATCGCAATGTCGACCTTCGGTGCTTTATACACAGATCTTGATGCACAGAATAGGAAAAAGTTTCTTGAGGCATTTTCTTATTCGACGATGGAGGAAACTCCAATTCTTCTTTCCATGAAGGATATCGATGATGAAAAACTCTGATCGCTTTTTGAGTCTAAGGATAAACTCAATGCACTGAGTGAAGGAATCATCTCTCGGATGAATATTGAACGAAGCTCAGCAGACCTTCCACAGTATGAATGAATTCTTGAAAAAGCAACGAAGATGTTTCCAGATGATGCACATCATAGTGCATTTATTCAATATATTGATCGTGTATTGCGGACTCCTGATCGTTCAAAGAAGGCAATAGATTGAATAGAAAAATTTGTTCCTGGAGGTATTGTCCGTTTCGGAGATCCTGAGAATCCTCAGTATTTTCGTCTGAAGAAAGTAGAAGATAATAATGGTCTTCCGTTCGATGTAAGAAACGGATCTGAGACAGGAGTTTTGATTGAAACCTTGAATCAGAAGGATGGATATATTACCTCCATTGATACTCATGAGCTTTCGTATGAAGAACTCCAAGGCTTCTTCTCGAGGCATTCAGGAAAAGTGAATGTTCTTAGTGATGAGGAATTCAAAAGAGATGCCCTCGTTCAGGAAAGTCATCAAGCAGGTATAGATGGAAAACTCTTTGATGCTACAGAATTAGATGAAATAGCTATTTCTGAAGAAAATGCACTTGCGAAGTTTGACCAAGTTGATAGTGAATGAAGGGCTTTTGGATTTGGTTCAGGAACCTACTTCACGGCTCTGGAAGCAGAAAAAGGATGAAAACAAGCTGAAGTTCAAGTTTTTAAAATCGAATCGCTCAATGGAGACTATGTGCATATTCGTTCTCCATATTGAGGTCAAGAGGAAGTACCATTAGAATTGCTTTATCAGCTTGCGAAAAATGGTCATCTCAAGCGCGTCAACAAAGTAAGCGATAATCAATCTTTCATTTCTCAGCTTGCCAAAGACCATGCGATTGCCGAAAGTGCCACAATAGAAGATCATCAAATAGTTCAAAAAGATACTGATCATGATGGGAAAGAGAAAAAGGTAGAAATCCGAGCTTTTGCAGATGATGATGGTGGACATATCCGAGTCGCTGGTATTGAGAATGGTATGATTCATTTTGGAGAATTTATTGATAACTCATGAACAGAATGAGCTGAGAAATTCGCAGAAAAATTCGGAACCCAAAAGGCATTCAAGAAATACTATAAAGAACGATGGATGACATATGGTGCATTTCTCGCTTACCTCAAGAAGAATAAACTAAAAGGTACAACGAAGGATATTATCCACCATGATGCCCATAGTAGTCTCGAACATGAACATGAACATAGTCATATGGAGGGAAGTTTCTGGAGTCGTCTTGGGAAAATGCAAAGTTTTACCACGCTCAAGAAGGGTTTCGAGATGATCTACCATAGTATCGAGCATACACTCGAGAAATGATCAAAACTTGATGCTGCGCGTTTTGCTATGGGAACTGCGAAATTTCTCCATCTCCCTGATGGAGTTGAAGCACAACTCTATGCTGATATCGTTGATGGATCAAAAGAAATTGTTGAAAAGATAAAAAATAAGATTGCAAATCTTCCTGGGCCTGCTGGTCGACTCAAGTGTATCCATATCGCACATAATCGGGATGCTCGCCCTGAAGAAGTCATGGCAGCAATACAGTTCATGGTGAGTGGATATGGACACCTCTATGCTGAAGATATTCGTCAATATCAATCCGTGGTTACGAAGCAAAACTTACGATCTAAGCCTCAGTGATACTTTGCTTTTCTCGATGCTTTTATCCACACAGCCAAACTTCCCCCAAAAGATGGTAAATCTGCTATTGTCTACTGGCGTGAGAAAGCATATGAGAAAATAAAACCTGAACTTTGAAGTGAGTGAGAACCTCCAGAAGAATCCCTCCTCCATGCACTCTTCAAGAGTATTGATGGAAACCCAGAAGATTTTCCCTATGCAGCAAGTGTTGTCAAGGCGATTGGAGGTCCAGGAGGATTCGAAAAAGACTGGAAATTCGAGGGATACAAAAATGCTGTTCAGAAAGGAAGAGATCAGACAACGATGGTCAATGCTCAATGACGTCTGAATAAAGCAATCGGCTACCTCACGACCCATGAATTCTATAAGGCGATTGGTGCTATGGAAAAAGTTGCCTGAAAGATAAAGGTTCCGAACTATCAAGCTCTTCCATTTGTATGGGCAGTTGGTGGATATACAAAACATGTGAATCCAAATGCTATACAAGATCTCAAGAATTATGGAGAAAATGGATTCTCTTTTCATGCTTATTCTTTTCTTCGAAAAGAAACAGATAATACGCTCTATCGTGATACTGTTCGTCTCGCCCTTATCGAACTCAAAAATCAAGGAAGAATCGGACAAGAATCAGTTGATAAATTCAATATTCTTTGTAAACGATTCGATCACGGAATTGAGTCTGCAGACGAAGTTGAAAAGAAATATGGAAAGAATAATTCAGCCCCAGCCGAGATGATGCGTTTCTGGCAAGATCATTGTGATAAGGGGCTTCATGAACTCCTCCAGAATAATAATGGATGGCTCACGAAAATGGCTCGAGAGAATGAGACCGCTCGAAAGTATAGAGAACAATTTGATTCTGCTCATAAGACACAACTTCGAGACGCCAATATCCCTGGTGGAGAAACTGGAAAAGATTGGTATGATGAGCATGGACTCGGATACAATCTTATTATGCGTGATAGTGAAGATGGTCAAAATCTCCAGTCCCTCTATTCAAGTCTTAATAAGATCAAGTTCACTACAACAAATCGATGATGAAAACCTATGGAAGATAATACCCGAGAGAAGATATGGGATTATCTCGTAGCGAAGGTCAAGGAAAATAGAGATCCTCAGGCCTTTCTTGGAGATCTAGATCTCCAGAAAAAACAGTATCTCTTTTGGAGGAAGGAGATTATCTCATTTTTTAATGCCCAACTCAATGCGGGTGAGGTCAAGGGCGATGAAGATATCGAGCGAAATATTCATACTCCTCAATTCACTTATTTCAAGGATATGAGTGATATGGGAATTGATCCGCGGGCAGTATTTCGTCAACATCTCATTGATGATAATACAGAGTCTGACTATCAGTCATGGCTCAAAGGAGGATATGCATTCACTAAAAACTCTCATGATATTATTGGTGCTGTTCGGTGAGAGGTGAGGCAGAAAAGTGCTGATAATGATCCAGGCTTCCAAAGAATGATGAGTAATGTCGTTTGAAAGCAAACATGATCAAAATGGAAGGATCCTGATTCTCGACATGCCCCATGAGATCGTGTTGATGCAATTTTACAGGATTCAGACTAAACTTCCACTCCCCTCACATGCCACAGACGGTGCCCCACGGTACCGTCTTTTTTCGGCATGATTCCAATGAAGTCGATCCGAACACGATCCTCGTGGATAGCAAATTTCCCCATATAGAACATCACACTCCGCTTGAGTATTCGCTTTTTTGTCACACCGAAGGTATCGAGTGGATGGGCATGTGACTCATTGAAACGATACCGTACTTCTACGAATACCGTCGTTTCTCCATCCTCTGCGATGATATCGATCTCACCACCTTTGATCGTATAGTTCATCGCGATGATCGTATATCCTTTTCACTCGAGGTATTTTCGGGCAATATCTTCCCCCGTGTATCATATCGATCGACGAGATGGTTTTGGAGTATCTGTCATCGCGAAGTATCAGTAGAGTAGATTGACGGATTCAATTCAATTTTGCTACCTCCAGTTTCTCAATATATATTTTATGATACTGAATTCCTGCTTTCCCCCAGGGGACATTCTCTTGGACTTTCGTTCAATTCACATTCGTCGCAGGAATGACGCAAAGTTATTATTACTTCTTTACTCTTTTGAGGAGGAATTCCATTACCTGTTCACCGAGATCTTCTCGAGCAAGTGCATAGTCGATCGTTGCCTTGATGAAGCCAAATTTATCCCCCGTATCATAGCGATCTCACTCCATCTCGAGTCCGTAGACTGCCTTTCCATCCCGTACCATCCGTTCGAATGCATCAGCAAGACGTATTTCCCCATCTTTTGAGGCAGAGACTCCACCTTGTTCGAGGAAGTCAAATACTTCAGGCGTGATGATGTATTTTCCGATGACTCAGAGACGAGAGGCGGTTTCTTCTGGCTTTGGTTTCTCGAGAAATCGAGAAACTCGGTGAATCTTCCCTTCAGATGACGCTGATTCGATAATTCCATAGGAACTCACCCGTTTGTCAGATACTTTCTCGAGGGCGATCACAGGTGATCCAGTGCGCTCGAATGTCTCGACGAGCTGCTCTGCGCCTGTTCTCTCTCCTCGGATGAGGTCATCACCAAAGAGGACGAGACAGGGCTCATCTCCGATGAGGTTCCTAGCGCGGAGAAGAGCATCCCCATCGCCACGAGGGATGGGCTGACGGACATAGGCAATCCGTGCCAGGTTCGAGACCTTCTCGACTTCAGCTAGTTCCTTGATTTTTCATTTTTCGACCAGAGTCTTCTCGAGTTCGAAGGACATATCGAAATGGTCTTCGATCGAACGCTTTCCTCTTCCGGTGATGATGATAATATCTGTGATGCCAGCACTCACTGCTTCTTCTACGAGATACTGGATGACAGGTTTATCAACAATCGGGAGCATTTCTTTCGGTTGTGCCTTGGTCGCGGGGAGGAATCGAGTGCCGAATCCTGCTGCAGGTATGATACACTTTCGTATTTTTTGCATGGGTGGGGGTGAATGATGAATGAAGTATAAGAGGATTATATTGACTTCTTCCGAGTTGCAAGGGAAAATATCCAACCACAATACCAGGAAATTACGAAGAATTACTTCTATAGAATGATTCTCACTAAATTCTAAGACCTCAATTCTCACTTCTGATATAAATTCCATCGCCAAAACTGAAGAATCGATAGCGTTCCTGAATCGCATGAGTATAGAACGCGTCGACATTTTCTTTGCCCATGAAGGCACTGACGAGGACAAGGAGAGAAGATTCTGGAAGATGAAAATTGGTAATCAGTTCGTCAACAATGCGGAATGTATATCCAGGTGTGATGTAGATCGAAGTGGAGAAGGTGAGTGATCCTGTCTGTGAATCGTAGGTAATATGTTCAATCCAGTTCGTTGGAGCAAGGTCTTCTGTAAGGGTATTCCAATACGCAATGATATTTGAATCGAATATTTCTTTCATTTCCTGATCGAGTGATTGCCAGAGTGAGGGAAGTGATTCAAGCGTTCGACAGACCGTCGTCCCTACAGCTATGAGTTTTTTATCAGTTGTTTTATAGGCATATATTCGTGAAAAGAGATCAAGTGGAATCTCGATCGTCTCCGCATGAATATGATAGTCGCGAATATCAGATGTATCAATACCTTTGAATGTTCCGAGCCCAACGTGGAGGGTGATATACTCTTTTGGGTTCTCTATA
>JANPGO010000034.1:0-12582 GCA_031423995.1 Candidatus Altimarinota bacterium
AGGCATAAAAATAGAGAAATGAGATACGAATATCCCCTCGTATTCTCCATTTATTAATACTCTTGGGTCAGTAAATATACTGTAAGAGAGAGATTCACACGAATCTCTCTCTTACAGTATATTTTTCGGTGTTTCCCTAAGAAGAAAATCATCGAATTCGGTCAATGCTACGCTGAGATCTTCGAAGGCCGCACTTGTTCGGTTGAGAGCTTGGCCATGGTCTTGCATAAGCCGCGAGACACCATCCCTTACGGCCAAAGAAAAAACTCGGATACTATACTGACCAAGCTGCACATTACCAGCCATCAGTTTCACCGAAGCCTTGCTATATTTCTTTACTTGAAGTACAAATGATGAATCATCACCAACCCATTCATAGGATTGTCGATGGGGATCCTGAAGGAAATTGCGGACTCCGTCGAGCAGCCCCACTGCTGAGGTAAAGATCATCATAGCACCACGACCATGCAGTTCTGAGGAGGATGCATTTTCCAATGACCCATTGATGGAGAGGTGACCCAACTCGAATCCTTCATACATATCACACTTAGCAATAGGCTCGAACTCAAACTTCAATACATTATTCTCAAAAGTCTCCGTAAATAACTTCTGGAGAAGTATAGACTGTTCTTTAGCTTTTGGCTCTCGTATTTTCTTTAAGTAATCTATAACATCATCTGTTCTTGTACTCAACAGTATAAGAAGTATCGCATACTGTATGAGGAAGGTTTGGCTATGCCCACTATATACTTCATTTGATGATGCTTCTATATCGCCTGCTTCATCTGCGTTATATTCTTGGCCGAGATCAAGATATGACTGGTACTCCATATATGCACGACAAAATATTTCAAGATCTTTGCTTCTCTCTACAATGGATTTCTCCAAATCATACAGCTCAATATGAGCAGCAGTTAGCAATGAAAGAGTGTAATCTATTTCCTCGTCGTACATGTCTGATGAAATATATAGATTTGTCCCTTTGATTATATTTTGCATGCTTTTTTTATAAAAAGGCGTATGCAATAATTCCAAAATATCTTTCTTTTGATATTTTTCATATGCCTGCATGATCATCGGTATGATCGCTGTATCAAACTTTAGAGCAAAGTCTCCGATATTTTCTCCAACAGAGTCTATAGGTTCACTATACTCATCAAAGGTTTTCCCATTTAGGCAATTCTGAAAAATATGACGACTGGGTAATACGATATCACGAAGCGGATTTTCTCCACTTGGGATGAATATCCCATTTTCCCATGGGGATACATTGACCACCAATGGTGGCAGGAGCAAGGAATCTAATCCATATTTCTGATAGTTACTCTTCATGTTATCCACCCCTGGCTTAAACACATAAATAAGGAGAGCATTATGGAAAGGCCCAATGATAGCATCATCCTTAACAACACAACCTCTAAGCTGGGGAAGTGCGGAAATATTCACTACAAAACTATCTCCAACCTTTGGCAAGATGACTGTTTTGTTTCACATATGTCAATTATATGATTCTCAGATTTTTTGCAACCCTCCGAGCATTGCATAGTTATGCGCTCTAGATAAGAGAGTCCTTTCTTATTTCGCTCGTTCGAGATACTCGCCCGTTTCGGTATTGATCACGATCGACTCATCCTGATTTACGAATCCTGGAACCCGCAGTTCGAGTCCAGTTTCGAGTTTTACGAGTTTATCGACCTTTCCATCAGCTGTATTTCCTGATACCGATGGCTCGGCTTCGATCACCTTCATGGTGACCCTGAGTGGGAGAATAATACCGATGAACTTCCCTTCAAAGGTCTGGAGATCACAGACCAACCCTTCTGTGAGGTAGAGAGCATTGTCTCCGACATCATCCTCATGGAGATCGACGGTCTCATAGGTATCCTGATTCATGAATGAATAGGTATCTCCAGCAGAATAGAGAAATTCTGCCTTGGCTCGTTCGAGCATGACATCTTCGAGTTTCTCTTCGCTATCCATAACGCGATCCTGAGAGTTCCCTATGAGGAGATTCTTGAGTCGCATGGCGACATTCGTCGCACCTCGACCACCACGCTTCATTTCGTGCTTGACGACGAGGAAAAGTCAACCATCGATTCTGAGAACACTTCCTGGGCGTGCTTTGAGGGCTGTAAGCATAACAATATTTTAAGAATAGAGAAATGGCAAAGAATACCACATAACGGCGGTATTCTAAGGAAAAGGGTGAAAAAGGCAAACGAAAACCTATACGTTTGGCTTGGTGGTAATAATCTTCTCTTCGAAGTAGGATGAGAGGATCTGGATACCAACATGTTCCCCTCCAGCAAAGAAGAGTCACGTCCCAACAGAAGCATTCAGCAGGATATATTTTTCTTGTTCTGTGAGCTTGAATACATCTTGAAGGACATCAATAGAGGCTGGTGATTGTTTCAAGAGAAGCTGGATCGATGAATTTGTCACGATCGCTTTCCCATATTGATTCGTCATGAAGTCCTCGACATCCTGGGTGATGGTAGTGACACCAAGACCGTATTTTCGTGCACGCTTCACGAGTCCGAAGAGGAACTTCGCACTATCTTCGTACTGCATAATATTCCACGCTTCATCGACGACGAGGAGGCGTTTTTTTTCACTCGATCGGACAACATTCCAGACGTAGTTGAGGAGGATATACATGGCGATCGGGCGGAGGATCTCATCGAGGTCACGAACCGAGAAGACGACGAGTCATTCCTTCAGGTTCACATTGGTCGACTGAGAGAATACTCCTGCAAAGATTCCCGAGACGTATTTATCGAGTCGGTCAACGAGTCACTTGGCACCCTCCATAGTCTCGAGAACTGAAAGGAGATCTTTCATCAATGGGATCTCTTTTCACTCAATATTGTCATCTTCCATAGTGATACCTTTGAGTGAGTAGGTTGTGATGAGTGCTTTTTCGAGGATTGCCTCTTCTCCTGGAGTGATCTGTCAGAGCATGAGGTGCAAGAGTCCGATCATACTCACGACAGCTCCCCTGAGGAGATCTCCTGGATGAGCATCAGTATCCTTGAGGGCGCGAGGGAGGTCAAAAGGATTAATACGCTCATTCGAGTTGAGGTTGATATTGAGGTAGGTACCTCAGACCGTATCGACCAGTGCCTTGTACTCATTCTCTGGATCGAGGACAATCACATCCGTTCCGAGCATGAGTGCACGCAGTATTTCGAGCTTGATGGCAAAAGATTTTCCTCATCCCGATTTCGCGAAGACACACATGTTCGCATTTTCTGTCCGGAAACGGTCGAAGATAATGAGAGAATTGTTGTGGGTATTAATCCCATAGAATATCCCATCATCCTGTGAGAGCGAGTTTGAACTGAATGGGAAGGTGGTGGAAAGTCATTTTGTGGAGATATTTCGGTATACATTGACCTCATCACGAGCAAATGGACCTGTCGCGATAAAGCCCTGTTCTGCTCGAAGAAATGACTGCTTGGTGAGAATATTTCTCCCAGCGAGCATCACATCAAGGGTACTCGATATTCGTTTCATTTCTTCTTCACTCTCAGCATAGGTCGTGATATAGAGTGAGAGGTGAAAGTACTTCTCCTGACTGCGTGTCAGTGATATTTGAAGTTCTTCAACGTCCTGAATCTGCGCATCGAGGTGAGGATCACCGATAAGTCATTTTTCTCGATTGATCGCATACTGTGAGCGGAGTTGTGTGAGACGTTTCCTCAGAAATCGCATAACCCGCGAACTATCGACTGGATATATAAAGAGTGAGACATCGAACTTCACATCCCAGTTGATCAGTGGCGAAAGCCAATTCCCTTCGAGTACATCAGGATACGCATACGTAAAAATCGTTCGTATATACGTGTCTCCGATTTGGAGCTTCGTCGCATCGATACGCATCATCGAAGGAGCGATCATATCCTTCACAAAAGCAAGTGCCTCCATATACTCTTTTTCTGTTTGTTTGAGTTCGAGTGCTTCCTGTTTCGTGAGCTTTCTGTTGGGATCTTCGAGGTCCACAAGAGGAGGAATGATATCTGTCGTTTGTATTGTCGAAGGTGTCGATACTTCTGTCGGTGTATCGATTTTTTGAAGGATAAAAGAGGTCTTCGGTGATTCGAATCATTCGACATCGCCGGTATAATTTTTATCGATGAGTTCTGCAAGTGTAGGGACAGCCATGAGTATATGAGTTAACTATGCTTTAGATGATGAGGATTGATTTAGTGAAGACTCTGTTTTTTCATCATACTTGATTCACCAATTCCATTCAGTGATATGAGAAATGTCGATCTTTTTTGGAAGATCACTCATAGTTATACCAGTATTTTCTTCTTCACCCATAGGGAGGAGTCGTGCAACAAAGAGTGTAATATCATCAAACTGCTTATGTCTATACCCCATGAAAGCGGAGAGATCGATCGTGAGTTGTCGAAAGATATTTTCCGCTGTCTTCACTGGAACTTTCATGATTGCCTCAACAATACGGTCAATACCGAAGAGAATACCACTTTGCTCAGAACGGTACCGAGCCTCAGTGATTCCGTCCGTATAGAGAATGACGACATCATTGCGATCAAAGAGGATTTGTTGCTCTTTGAGTGCCTTTGAGGCATCACGAACCATTCCGAGTGCAACTCATCCAGATTTGATTTTGTAGACTTTTTGTTCTGCTGCCTTATAGACAAGGAGGTACTCATGCCCCGCACCGGTATAGAAGAGTGTCTTATCTTTCTCATTCCATCTGAGCATCACACAGGTCATCATCATATTTTGTTTGATGCGAGGCTTCAGAATTCTATTTGTTTCGGAGAGAATACGAGCACCATTCACTTCTTCAGTGGCAAATGCTGAGATAAGTGAGTTCACCATCATCATGACAAATCCGCTCGGAACACCATGACCTGTGACATCTCAGACGTAGACATAGTAATTATTCTCTTTCCCGATTATAATGTCGAGACTATCACCTCCTACCTCAGATGCTGGAACAGTCGCAATAGCGATCTCAAGGGAAGGGATTATGGTATCTTCATTGGCGACAACATGTCGCTGAATTTCACTCGCGATTTCTACTTCTGATCGAAGCTTTCGTCCATCGCGAAGTTCCTGCTTGAAGACTTTCAGAATCTGCAGACTCTTGATAAAGAAGCTCACAATATAGTTCATTCCCTTACTGAGAGAGTTAATATGAATATTTGGATCCTCATCAATTCCTGCCATAAATTTCGCAATACTCTGGTTGAGGACTTGAACTGGTCAGATATAGGCAAGATAGACGACAATATAGAGGAGTGGAAGCTGGAGAACGACCAGGAGGGTGAAGAAAATAGGTGAAGCACTTACAACCTCAGACATAAATCCATGCCCTCAAAATCCGATAAGGAGAAAGAAGTCAATAAAGACAAGAAATCAAACAGCGATGGGGAGGATTCTATGGAGCATAGTGAGGTGATTTACAAACTGGATGTTTCGGACGTATCTTCAGAAGAAGATGTTTGAGGAATTGGGTCAACAGGTGGAGTATCTTCTCGGATAATTCCCATTCTCGCCTCGATTTCCATATCGACATATTCTTTCTTTCGACCATACATCTTCCGAGAATATTCTTTGATAATCTTGGACACTTCAGCATTCTTGTAGGTATTATCCCAGATCGTCTTGAGGTCAAATGGTCGAGTCGTCGCATTATCGATGTTGAGTTTACAGTAGGTCGTAAAATTTGCAATTCCAATTATATCTTGTTGTGACAGAAGTGGTGCATATTCTTTTTCGAGGTACTCTGCATCTTCCGCACCCACCTTGAATGACATGATGGTACCAGCATTTCCGAAGACAGCATCCTTGATGGAGGGTTTTCCTGATTTTCCTTGTTTATCACCACTTCCTCCGATCTGTGCGATGAACTGGTGTGCCATGATAAGCGCGAGTCGATATTTTCGGGCTTCTGAGAGGATTTCTCAGAAAGTATCCGTTGCGAAATTCTGAAATTCGTCGACATAGAGGTAAAAATCCTTTCGTTGGTCTTCTGGCATATCTGCACGAGACATCGCTGCCATATTGATTTTGGAAACCATGATGAGACCGAGAAGCTGTGCATTGAGATCTCCAATTCGTCCCTTTGAGAGATTCACCATGAGGACTTTCTGATCATCCATCACTCGACGGAGATTGAATGCTGATTTTGTTTGACCGATGATATTGCGCATCGTCCCATTCGTGATAAATGGTCCGAATTTTGCAGAGAAAAATGGAATCATTTCTTGTTTTTCTCGATCTCCCGTCTGAGCATATTCATGATCCCAGAAAGCTTTTACCATCACATTTTTGATCTTTGAGGTCTTGTATTTCATGAATGCCTCATCAACAAAGAGCCGAGGGACGTCAATGAGTGTCCCACCTTCTTCCTCATCATCCATAAGAGTCAAACACCCATTGCGGAAATAGTGTTGAATTCGCGGACCGAAGACCTCATCACCATACATTTTGATGAAGATCGAGGTCGCATCAAGTGCAGCACGATCCTTTTCTATGAGTCTCAGATTTGGATCAGTGGCAATGATATCGAGCATATTGAGTCCCATCGGACGATCATAGTCAGCTGGGTCAAAGACGATCATATCTTTGGCTCGTTCTTTTGGGGTAAATGAGATAATATCTTCGACCAGATCGCCATGTGGATCAATGACGCAAAGCCCATCCCCATTCCAAAGATCCTGACGAGCCAGGTAGCCAATAAAGACAGATTTTCCTCATCATGATTTACCGATGATATAGTGATGTCGCCCCCGGTCCTTCTTGGAGAAATAGACTGGCGTTTTCATATTTCGATATTCATTCCAACCCATGAGTACTCCGTCTTTATAGAGTGGGAATCATTGAAGCTTTCTATGGTCGTCGATCTGAACTGGGGTCTTCCCCTCATCGATGGGTCGACCGATATTCTCTCCTTCTTTTTGCACCATAATTTTCATGCCACCGATTGTTTCGAGATCTTTGTTTTCATCTCGATAGAGATTTTTGTTTGTATCGACCTTGAGGAGTGTTCCATCCTCTGTATAGATATTCCCTTTTACATCGCGCTTGTAGTCTTTGAGAATGAGCGGTTCTTTTGGAAACTTCAGATTCGCAGGAGGTGGAAGCATCTTATAATCAAGCCAGGCAATGATTGGAGACTTATTATAGTTGATGTCTGGAAAGTGAAACATCGTTGACATCTCATCACAGGAGAATCGACTGACACTCTGAAGTACGCCCATGAGTCGGAATCGATAAGCAAAGTATCGAATAGGTGTGAAGAAGAACCGGAATGGATCTTCAAGCATTTGAGGGTTCGTGAGTTGATTATTATATTCGTCCGTGAAGACATTATTTGCTGCGACAAGGCTCGAGAGAGCATTCTTCGCAGAAGTTCCAGTATCTGATGCAACCAGAATACGGATAGAACACGAAAATCCTGGTTGGCCCGCACTTTCTCCGACCATTTTTTGTGCCTCTGTCTCTGCTTGATTGAAGATCTTGTATGCATCACCCGAAGACGCACCAGGAGCGGTCGAGGATGGATCTTCTTCATTTTTGATGAACCGGTAGAGAAGCCATGAGATCGGTGCAACAATCCCTTTAAGAATAGTGACGAAAAGTCCTGATTTAATTCCTTTTTTATATTCTCCTTTTGCGAGGAGTCCGGCCGCTTTTTTTGCTTTCCGATTCCACCCATGTCCGAGTGGTTTGACGACAAACTGGATAGCAGCTACATCCGTCTTTTTGAGTGATCAGAAGTTATTCGTGAAGGTAGAAAGTGGATCATCTTCGAAATATTTGTACATCTTGATCGGAAAGATATCGTCAGTATTTTTTCAGACAGAAGCTGCCTGAAGTGTGAATCCAAGAGGTTTAATTTCTGGGAATTTCTCTTTATCCATAATTCGTACTTCAGCATCTGGATAATTCGAGGTAATCTGTTGAACGACGAGAGAAACATGTTCTTTGTATCCGATAATATAGAAATGCACCATTCCATCATGATACATGATCTCGAGTGAGAGCTTTGCATGACGAAAGATAAGATTCATAATAGTATCAAACGCGCTCGATTGCGTGAGATTATGAACACTCTTATAGAAAACAGACATAATTCCTACTTTTTCCTTGAAGTCCTTTTTTGTCTCCTTTTCTTTATCGAGTTTGGAGTCAGCGCGAGGGAGTGTGACTTGGAGGTAGACGAGTCTATTTGCCATGACCACTTCATACGTCATACGCATGATCTTGATAGTAATCCATGCAATTATGACAAAAATAAGGATATTTCCGATAAAGGAAATAATCGTAATCATCATAGTCCATACATCTGAGAACATTCCTGACGGGGATTTTTCTGCACTGGTAGCAGGACGAGTATTCAGAGCAAAAGATACCGAATAACACCACATTAGGATACTTATTCCTAGAGTAGATTTCCAGTATTTGCTCAAATTCATATTTTTGTATTGGGGTTTCGATTTTTTCACTGAGGCATACTAGCAGAAAAGCATTCCATCGCCAAATATTCGAATATATTTTCACTTTACAGAATGCGGAAAAATGGTGAGAGAAAGAAATATGAGAAAAACTTGCTCTATCAGGTGAAACGTGTATTATTTTTTGTACGTTTTTTCTTCTCTCTTTACTTCCGATGCAAAAACTCCTTTCCGCATCCATGTACGGAATACATGGGAATCTCATAGAAGTTGAGGTCGATGTGGTCCTCGGTATGGGACAATTCACCGTTGTCGGCCTTGGTGATACAGCGATACAGGAAAGTCGTGAACGTGTCCGAAGCGCAATCAAGAACTCAGGATTTGCCTTTCCAGGTGGAGCACGAATTACGGTGAATCTTGCTCCCGCAGATCTGAAAAAAAAATGACCCATCTATGATCTTCCGATAGCCTTATGAATCCTCGGAAAAGAGATTGATTTCAATACAACTCTACTCTGAGACTCGCTTTTTCTCGGAGAACTTGCCCTTGATGGAAGAGTACGTGCTATCCAGTGAGCCCTCCCTGCAACCATTCTCGCGCGTGAGATGGGATTGAAGCGAATATTTCTGCCAGAAACAAATATGCTCGAAGCTTCCGTCATTCCTGATATCGATATTATTGCAGTCTCTAGTCTCCGTGATGCTGTGGAAATGCTTATGGGTGAAAAGTGAATTACTGCCAATCCTCATACTGATATCGCAAGCATTCCACGAACACAGATGTGCATCAATTTTTCGAGTATTCACGGGCAAGAACAAGCAAAACGTGCCCTTCTCATTGCGGCTGCATGAGGACACAATATCCTCATGCAGTGACCTCCTGGATCAGGGAAAACGATGCTCGCAAAGGCACTTGCCTGAATTCTTCCCTCTATGGAAACTGATGAGCAAATTGAGCTCTCAAAGATCTATTCGGTTGCATGACTCCTTTCGAAAGATATGCCCCTCGTGACGGAACGTCCATTTCGCATTATTCATCATACAGCGAGTGAAGCCTCTATCATAGGGGGCGGACGAGACTCGAAACCAGGAGAAATATCACTGGCGCATAAGTGAGTCCTCTTCCTCGATGAGTTTCTCGAATTCGATAAGCATATTCTCGAGACTCTGAGACAGCCTCTTGAAGATGGTGAGATCACGATAAATCGGGTAAATATGACTTGTCGCTATCCTTCACGCTTCTCTCTCGTTGGAGCAATGAATCCATGTCCGTGTGGATTTATGGGTGATCCCGAGAAAGAGTGCATCTGTAGTCCCAATACTATCGAACGCTACCGATCACGCCTTTCTTGACCCATTCTCGATCGCATTGATATTTTTATTCAAGTTCCTCGTGTCAAAGTTGGCGAACTTGAGTCATCCACCACACCAAAAACCTCAACAGAAGAACTCAGAAAAATCGTAGAACATACTCGTCATATTCAGAAAGAGCGTTTCTCAGGATCGAAAATTCACCGAAATGCAGAGATGTCTAATACTGATATTGATAATTACGCACAGATCGAGGAAGCCGCGAGAAAGATCGCCATCACTTCGACAGAGCGACTCCACCTTTCTACACGGGTTTTTTACCGGATTCTCCGAGTCGCTCGTACTATTGCTGACATAGAGTGATCCCCGATGGTTCTTATTCCACACATACTGGAGGCACTTTCGTATCGGTGAAGTTAGACTCTTACGCTATACAATATGCCCGTTCTCTATATCAATCCACTCCGAACAACTATCACCCTAACTATACTCGATGGTGTGAAAGTGATCAATACAGTCAATATCCCTTGTGGTGATGATTTTTGAAGCTTTCCAGAAACTCTGATTTCGACAATTCGCGAATACGCTATCACGACTATATGGACAATCACTGGCCCTGGGGCATTTACCCGAATGAGAATTGTCTCACTGACACTTTCGACACTCATACTGACTGAAAAGATTGAGATAAAGTGAGCTCATTTTTTTGAACTCATATCATGAGCTATCCCAACGATTCAGGCAAATCAGGAAGAATATATCATCCTTGATAAATCAATTCCTCGGCTTCTGAATAAATGAGTGTTTCCGGATTGAAACTATTCAGGTTACGGGAATAAAAATGATTTTACAGATGGGAAAGTTTTTATAGAATATGAAGAAGATTGGTGTAAGATCTGTGAAATATTTTCTGAACTTCCACCACAAGAGAGAGTTATTCCTATCTACCTCAAAGAACCTCATATAACATGGTCAAAAAAGAACACGTATCACTCCTCCGGGACAATGAACAGATAAAGCTCACCCTTCACAGACACTGGATTATTTTAGTTTTCCATTTTCTCTATTTTGTTGCCCTTTTTGCGACGACAGCAATACTCCTAGTGTACAAGGATTCAATCATTGATCTCTTTGGAAGCGCACTCTATTGGGGATCTGTATCACTTTATTGGATCATTTTTTTGACATTTATTCTCATCGATTGGATGAACGATGAGCTCGATATATTCATCATAACAGATTCTCGAGTAATCGCTATTGATCAGATCTCGGCTCTAAGTCGGTCAGTAAACGAATGCTCTCTTGATCGTGTTCAAGAAGTCAATGCTCACACATCAGGAATATTTCAGTCAATATTTGGATTCTGAGATGTCCACATTCACACCGCAAGTGAGACCTCAAATATGGTTATCCGATATGCTCCAAATCCTATAGAGAATGCCCGTCGTATCAACAATATTATTCAAGAATTCCGGAGCACCCACTAAACATGAATGTTTCTCAAATTTGCAAATAAAATAATATCTCTATAATGAGAATTATTCTCATTATAGAGTGAAGCCCTCTGAGAATTTCTTAACACTCAATCTGTATTATGTACGACGTTATTATTATTTGAACTGGCTCTGCAGGGCTTCCTGCTGGTATGTATGCGAGCCGGTATAAGCTCTCAAACATCATCATCGGGGAATTGCCAGGTGGTGCGCTCGCGACGTCTCATTGTGTCGAGAATTGGCCGGGTATACTCTCTGCTCCAGGTGGAGAAATCATGAGAAGTTTCCTCGAACAAGCGAAAAATGCAGGATCGGAAGTCCTCCAAGATCGTGTCGAAATAGTGTCGAAAATTGGCGAAAATCACTTTTCTGCAACTACTCTCTCCGGAAAAACCTTGGAATCACGACGTATCATCCTTGCCACAGGAAATACATACAAAAAGCTTGGTATTCCCGGTGAGATGGAATTTTATGGACAATGAGTCTCCTACTGTGCAACCTGTGATGGTAATTTCTATAAGTGACTCACCGTTGCTGTCGTCGGTGCAGGAAACACTGCAGTTACTGAGGCGCTTTACCTTGCAGAAATATGTAAAGAAGTCCATATTCTGGTACGGTCCGATCGTATTCGAGCTGAAGATATCTGGGTCGAGAAGGCTCGCACAAAATCGAATATCATCATCCATATGAATACTCAACCAAAAGAAGTAATCTGAGGAATAATGGGGGTAACAGGACTACTGCTTCAAAATGATGAGATTCTTCCTCTTGATGGCGTTTTTGTCGCAATTGGATCATCCCCTATTACTACTATTGTCGATCAGTTCAATCCTGAGAAAGATGGGGAAGGATGCCTCATCGTCGATAAGCGCCAAGAGACTACCATTCCATGACTCTATGCAGCTGGTGATGTCACAACGAATTCAAATAAATTTCGCCAAACAATTATGAGCGCGGCAGAGGGATGTCTCGCTGCAAACTCTATTCATGAAGATATTCTCAAGATTGGTCACTAATATATATAAGAAGATTGCTTTCAATTATTCAAACTCTTAATCTACAATAGACCGAAATAGAGATATACAATATATTAATATTTTGTCTATTCAATATTCCGAAAACAACAGACAAATAATTGAAGAATAATCAAAGAAGTGATAGCGTGGTGAATATTATTTATAAAAATATGTATTCTATCCACAACAAAACCTTCTTGAAAGGAATCTCAGTAATACAATTAATTGTATATACAGCGTCAATATTGAGCTTTGGATTCGAGCAGATATATGCTGCTGGTCCAGACGTGGACTTAACTTATTCGAAAAATCCAGCAGGAATAGG
>JANPGO010000035.1:0-6811 GCA_031423995.1 Candidatus Altimarinota bacterium
CGCAAATGCAAGAGCCATCTCGATTGCGATGAATCCTCATCCGACTATGACGAGTTTCTCGATATCTTTCTCATCGAATATCGTCCTATTCGTGAGGATCTTCTCTCGTGGAACTCACTCGATCGACATGATACGTGGGTCCGAACCTGTCGCTATGACCATATTTCCCGCTGAATACTTCTCTCCCGCTACTTCGACCGTATGTGAATCGATGAAGTGAGCACTTCCTTCACGGATAGTGAGGTGTGGATATTTCTTCTCGAAATTCTCACGCGTCTCCTCATCTCGAAACTCATCTCTGATATGTCGAGCTCACTCGAGAGAATGGACTATATCTCCATCTGCATGGATGAGGGCTTTCGATGGGACACACCCATAGTTCGTACAGTCTCCACCGATGAGTCACTTCTCTATCATGAGGACTGACTTTCCTGTACTCGCGAGTCCGAGTGCTACCGTGAGCCCACCTGAGCCAGCTCAGATAATGATGGTATGATATGTTGGGATTAGATCTTTCACTATAGTATAAAATTATTAAAATAACTTTGTATATTCTCCATACCCATCCTTTTCGAGATCTTCCAGAGAAATAAACCTGAGTGCTGCTGAGTTCATACAGTAGCGCTTCCCTCCCCTATCTGCTGGACCATCGTCGAAGACATGACCAAGATGAGCATCTGAGAGAGCACCGCGCACCTCAGTACGAGTTGAAAAAAATCATTTATCTTCATGGAGTGATATATTTTTCTCTGCTATAGGGCGTGTGAAGCTCGGCCATCATGTACCAGAGTCGAATTTATCGAGGGACGAATAGAGAGGGACTCCGCTCACGATATCGACATAAATCCCTACTCGTTTATTATCATGGTATTCATTCTCGAAAGGCTTCTCCGTAGCGCCTTCCTGAGTGACAGAATACTGAAGTGGAGTCAATCGAGTCTTCAACTCCTCTTTGGTAGGGAGTTTTGTCATAGATTCTGTCTGTCTTTTTGTATATTCTATCTGTCATTGGATATTCACGTCTGTCATTTTTCCTCTCTTTGTGATGTAGTGGTAGTCATTCCCCCAGATCTTCTCTTGATACTCTTTCCGTCCCGAACCACCCGTATATATCTGATAGTGGAGTGAGTTCACTTTGTAGTAGTTCTGATGGTAGTCCTCCGCAGGATAGAATGTCGTGAACGGGAGTATCGGGGTCAAGATTTTTCCTGATCAGAATCTTCCTGATTGCTCCAGAGCGAGCTTCGAAGCGAGGGCAATCTTCTGTTCCTCATGGTTCTGGTACCAGATCGCAGAAGTATACTGAAACCCCCGATCCACATATTGTCCTCCATCATCTACTGGGTTCGCCGTCCGCCAAAATATCTCAACGAGATCGGCATAGTCGAGGATATTCGGATCATAGACGACTTCGACCGATTCACGATGTCCTGTCTCTTCTCGACCGACTTGCTCATAGGTAGGATTGATCTCCTCCCCACCTGCATATCCACTGATCGCATCGATCACGCCTGGATAGTGTTCGAATCATGACTCGGCACACCAGAAGCATCCTGCTGCGAAGTAGGCTTTCCGATAGGATCCAGGTGTACCACCAGATTGTGTTGTTTGTGAATACTCTACTCGAGGTGGAGGAGCAAAATATGCGCGCAGATGTGGCCACTTCCACCAGAGTAGAGATCCGAGAAATATGACGACGAGAGCAGTAAGATAATATTTCATAGTGGGAGAATTAGAATACGAAATGAGTATATATGAAAGGGATTAAGAGTACATTAAATAGAAAAAATATCACTTTGAGTGATATTTTTTCAGGAATATATGGTTAATTTAGTATCTCACTCACGCTCTTTGCTCAGAGTTTCTTCGATATGAGATTCATATTTTTATCGATCATGACGGTCGTATGCTGAGAAGTGACTCCATATTTTTGTTTCAACACATCTGATGTATCATAGTCAACCATCACAATAAGCGTATCAGTTGGTATACTCGAGAGATCGGATTCGATAGCAGTATTGAGTGCCTTACAGGTAGGACACCAGCTCGCATGGAAGAAGAGAGCAACCTTCTGTCATTCTGCAAGTGCAGTTTTCACGGTGACTTCATCATAGTTCATGTATCCAGTTACCTTCATCATTTTTGAGTCTTCTTTCTTTATTTTCTCTTCTTTCTTCAGGGGATTCATCTTCGTATCTGATCCACTCATCATCATATGATTATTCTTCATGGCTTCCATCTCTTCCTTGGTCCATTCAGTCTTTTCGCCAGTCATCATCTTCATAACATCTTTCTTCATCATGATCTGTTCTGATTGAGGTATGGCGGTATCTCTTTTTACTGTATTCCCTGATGATGGCTGACTACACGCAGAGATAAGCACAACAGATGCAAGGAGGAGGATATATTTCATAAATAAAAATAATGGATATAAAATGGATAAGATTCCGAAAAAAAGAGAATCTTTCTTATCTTCACTGCAGACTTCTATGATCAGAAAGTAAAGGCGTATGCCTGAACTCAAGCGGAAAAATCTAAGAATAAGAGTCACTCCTCTGATTCATTCGCATGAACCAAGTGATACATCCGATCTCCATCAATTGTGAGAAGCCCATTTTTGACATCACCTCCGAGATTTCATCACTCTTTCGAGCTCGTCGATACTCCGAGGGTCCCCGTACCACCAAGTACGAGATAGATGTCTTTCGCTTTATAGTGGAATGTGAGTCCCGCTCCTGATTTTTTCGCTGTTATCGAGTCTGCATCTTCTTTCCATGAGTCGCTGAATTTGGCATATTTTCCATTGGGATCAGTTTTTGCTCATATATACTCAGGCGTCAGCATCCACTGATTTAGTTCGAGTTCAGCGGGAAAGGACTTGTAGTTTGCTCTTCTTCCTGTGCCGAGATACGTCTCTGGAGACTGCTCAAGAGAAGGTACTTTCGAAACGAGTGGTTCTACGGAAGGACCTCCATCGACTCCGAGAAGATACTGGATGACTTTCTCACTCTCTTCATATCATCCCTCTCCGAAGTGCGTATGTCGGACATTTCCTTCTCGGTCGATGAAATATTTCGCTGGCCAGTATCGATTCTCGTAGGCATTCCAGAGATCGAATCCATTATCAAGGACGATAGGATATGCTATATTTGCGCTCAGTGTTGCTTTCTCAACATTTTTTCTGATCTTTTCGAATGCAAATTCTGGAGCATGGACTCCGATAATTACGAGACCCTTATCTCGATATTTCTGATCCCATGATGTCAGATATGGGAGAGTACGCTGACAGTTGATACATGAGTATGTCCAAAAGTCGATAATCACAACTTTTCATTTGAGTGACTTCATAGTCAGAGGATTGCTATTGATCCACTCTGTCAGAGAAGCAGGAATCTCTGGTGCCGGATAAGGTACCTTGACCGAGAGAGTAGGAGATTCTTTCTGATTATCATTTTGAGGGATTTTCGTATCATTTTTTATCATCACTCATGTTTCTACAAGAGTTTTTTTGATAGGAGATTCTGAGGTTTTCTTCGTACTCGTATGCTCAACTTGCGGGACGAATCTCTCGATAATACCCTGTTCGATGGAACTGAGATCAAATCTCTCGAGCGCTGCTGTCTCGACTTTTTTATCGAATCCTGTGACGATAGCAACACCTACAAGTATAAATAAGACTCCGAGAGTACGCTTGAACCACCCAGTTTCACTCGCGACACCACGGAACTTGGCAGTAATACTGCGTCCTCAAATGGCGACAATCATGAGCATGAGAGAAAGTCAGAGTGCATATATGAGTGTATAGATGACTCATGATATCAATGATACGGGAAATACTGTCGCGAGAAGAAGTGAGTACGTCGGAGAGCATGTCGAAAATACTGGACCAAGGACTGAGCCTGTGACGATAGCACGAAGGAGAGGATTCCCGATATCTTGAGCTTTATCGAGAGAGGTATTCGATTTCGAAAACTGGAGCAGTCATGCAAGTCTTGCCCATGCATGAGGAAAGAGGTAGACAAGCCCTAGAAATATGAGGATACCTCAGGAAAGTCATGACCAAAATGAACTCGGTATATCGATGAAAGCCGTAGATGCCTTCAGGAGTACCGTGAATATTACAATCGAAAGTGCGAGTGAGAGAGTCACGAGATAGGGATACCACCTCTCTTTTTCCGTGAGTGATCCAGCAAGGATGACCGGCAAGACTGGTAGGACACAGGGAGCGAGAATCGTCAGGACTCCAGCGATAAATGAGACAAAAGCGAGTGACACCATAGAGAAATAAAAGCCAAGTAAAATCTTCATCGGGGAGAATGTATCCATACTCCCCTGGGAAGAACTTATTTTGTCATAGTGTCCTTCATCATAGTTCCGTCCTTCATCATACCCATGAGGTACTTACGGATCATGAGATTTTGTTTTGCTGTTCCTGTATATCCAGTCACACCTGCCTTCTCTGCGAGCATCGCACGATCAGTAGACCATGTATATCCGAGAGATCGAGCGAGTGATGCTGTAGACATACGCATATATTTTTTCATCATCATTTTTGTATCAGTTCCCATACTCATACCATCCTTCATCATGTCCTTGTGCATCATCGTATCAGAAGATCCTGACATCATCATCGTGTCCTTCGTCATCGCTGGATCCGCCATCTCCATGGCAGAAGTGCTCGAGATGATCAGTGAGCTCGCAATGAGCCCGAGTATCATAGCTGTTTTCATAAGAAAAGAGTGAAAAAATAAGTGGAGAAATCTCCAGAAAAGATGAAACGATATCACCTTCACGCTTACACTCTATCGAGAAATATTAAGGAGAGATTAAGGTCTCGCTCCAATCGATGGTAAATGTCGTCCCTTTTTCTTCCTCACTCATCACACTCAGGCGCATATGATGGA
Source organism: Candidatus Altimarinota bacterium (assembly GCA_031423995.1). Classification (GTDB taxonomy): domain Bacteria; phylum Patescibacteriota; class Gracilibacteria; order BD1-5; family UBA2023; genus STC-74. The sequence goes on from JANPGO010000035.1 coordinate 4,905, forward strand.
GGTCTTCTATAATCTTGCGGGTGATGGCGAGTCCGAGTCCATATCCCGTTCATGATGCTCGGGCTTTATCACCCTTCCAGAGTCGATCGAATATATAGGGAAGATCGTCACTCGCTATCCCCATCCCAGTATCCTGTATATCGATGCTCTTCTTCGAAATAGATATGTGGATCTGTCCATCATCGGGGGTGAACTTTCGAGCATTCGAGATGATATTTCCAATTGCGGTCATGAAGAGTTCTGGATATACAGGTATCATCACGCTCGCATCGGCAAGGATATGGATCCTCGAATCACTCATGTCCACATATGATCGTATGAGCTCACTGATATTCATTTTTGTCATCTTCCCCTCTCCATTACGAGAGAAGAAAAGAAGGGCGTCTACCACATCAGACAATTCCGTTATCAGTTTTTTTGCTTTCAGGATTCCCATATCTCTATGTTCCGTATGAAGTGCCACGTCGAGTGAGCTCTCGATAGAAAAAAGTGTATTCTTGATCTCATGAGCGATATCATCAGAGAATTGTTCGAGTCTCTGCGCTTCATTCTTGACTCTGGTAAACAGCGATTCGAGTGAACGTGCGAGGAGGACTACATCATCACGTGCATGTCAGACTATCCCTGTCTGGTGTTCTCTATCTTTCTGTTCGAGGGAGAATCCTTCTGCCACTCGATTCATATCCCTGACGGGTCTGAGAATATATCCTGAGAAAAAAAATCAGATGATTCCGACGAAAAGAACAGAAAGGAGGGATGTCCAAAATGCAGTACGTATAGTATCATTGCGCATCGCTACTTCACTCGTGATATCTTCTGCCATCGTGATGGTCATACCCATCTTTGACTCTGAGGCGAGGATATAACTCTGACCTGATGCAGTGATCGTATCGCTCTCGAGTGAGAAGAGTCCTGTCGGTCTCTGGGTAATATCAGATGCGAGAAATACTCATTGTCTGTGTATAACCGTACCTGAACCATCGCGGATCTCGACATGTGGGAGTTGCTTCTTTGCCTCTTCAGGGGTATACATGGCATGCATAACCCTCTCGGTATAGTCTTTCTTTTTCTCCTGCCATGCATGATCTACTCATCGGAATATGATCATATCGAGCAGTATGATAATCGCTATGACGATTAGGGTGAAGAGGAATGTGATCTTGGTGCGTGTGGTAAAGAACATGATTAATTTTTATCGATAATATATCCTGAGAGTTTCACGGTACGGATGAGATCATCCCCGATTTTTTTTCGGATATGTGCGATATGGACATTGATCGTGTCGAGTATATTCGAGAACGGATCTACCTCATCTCACCAAAGGGTCTCGTAGAGAGATTCGCGCGAGAGTATAGTTCCCTGATTGCTCCAGAGGAGTTCGATGATGTCGTACTCCTTGGGGGAGAGTTCGATCGGATTTCCATTTCTCGATACCTGCCGAGCATCCCTATCGAGGGTAATACCTCAGATCTGTGATGATGTTCGCTTCTCACCTTTTCCTGATCCACGCCTCCGCATGATGTTCTCTATACGGAGCCTGAGTTCCTCGAGGTCAAATGGCTTCACGAGATAGTCATCCGCTCAGAGGGAGAGTCATTCGATCTTATCGATCTGTTTGGCGAGTGCGGTCAGGAAGAGAAATGGTATATCGATGGATCGAGCCTGTATCATCCTCACGAGGGAGAGTCCATCGATCTTCGGTACCATACGGTCGATGATGAGAAGATCATAGTGGGTCGTGCGGATCATATCGAAAGCCTGCTCTCCGTCGTGAGCGATATCTGCATGGTATCCCTTCGCTCGGAGATAGAGCGCGATATTCTCACTGATGGACTGATTATCTTCGATGATGAGGATTTTCTGCATACGAGAGAGTATACTGATCCTATATTAAGAGCAAATTAAAA
>JANPGO010000036.1:0-8625 GCA_031423995.1 Candidatus Altimarinota bacterium
GCCAATGAGAGAAAGCTTCATGTAAAACTCATAGTAACAAGATTAGAAAACTAAAAGTTGTACTTACATTATATGAAAAAAGAGTGCATTTACACTCTTTTTTTGAAGATTTTATTGGTATTTTTCCGTGTTTCCTTAGATAGTGTAATTATGGAATATAAGGAATTAGTACATAAAGCAGAAAAATTGATAAAATAGCATTATATTCCTCCAATTCGAAGGTTTTTTTAATTGCCAACTTGAAGAAATTATGTTATAATTAATATAATTTATTAATTGGCAAGTATGCAACAGCTTCAATTTCAAGAAATGCTTGATGAGATCGATTTGCTCAAAATAAACCGAAGAGAATGACTCCAAAAAACATCATATTTTCGAAACCATCCAGATTATTTAGAACTTCTTCTTCGAATTACATATGAGCTTACAGATAAGGATTTTGAATATTTTGTTGCATATATCTTGAAGCATGAATGATTCACGAATATCGATGTGAGAGGATGAAATGAAGATGGTGGGATCGACATAATTGCAAAAAAGAATGGAAAAACTATTTATGTTCAATGCAAACAGTGGGCAAGTCCATACATCACTATGAAGCGGGCTGGAGAGTTCTATGGTACAATCTATCACATGAAGAAAGCGAATCCTGAAATTGAATTTGCCTATATCACGACAAGCTATATGGATCACGATGTTCTCGATTTTTTTCACGATCATAGAATTAATGGCACTATTTCCAACGGGAAACTTCTCGAATCTTGTCGGGAACTTGGATTATTGAACGAAACATGATGGCAGAAGATGATTCAATATATTCAGCAACAGCGACTTACAAAGATAAGAAAAGATCTTCAGACAACCCTTCCTGTTGAAAGTGAATTAATAAAACTCCAAAAGCATAGAATATTGGAGCTTCGTCATCATCTTTCTCGAGGTGAGCATCAGAGTTTCGTAAACCTAGCATCAGTTGATTATTCTGTACAATTCTTCCAATATTGGAATCTCGTCTAATTAGTCAATATAATACAGATGAATTATTATTTGCGTAATAGCCAATTTCAGATATATAATTATAACTATAAAAAAGTAATAAAACTCGCATGAATGAGCTTATAACCCATATACCTTCTGTAAATGCGTGATATCTACTCGATTCTCAGCCATATCACGTTTATGTTGATAGTGCAAGATCTATATATGAAGTTTTAGTTCATAGAGTATCAGGAAACGTTAACTGAATAATTGCAGAATTTTTCCATGACAGAGAAAGTCGATGATTACAAAGTTCATCCAGTTCGGTTTTATTAACACCAGATTGATATTTTTTTTCATTAGAGAATCCACTACAGAGAGTAGGAGTGGAACATGAGATGTTTCAGAGACTCCTCAATCCTACCGATTGGTCTGGATGGCAGTACCAGAGGCATTATGCTCAGAGAAGAATACCAGATAATTACTTCAAGAAAACATATCCGAAAACACAGTGACCAATATCTCTCCATGCTTTTGTAGCAGAAAAGGTTTCTCGAATACAAGCCCATTGATAAGATCTAGTGAAATATATCCCTCCACTTCCGAGGGATTTTTTTGAGTGTCTTGATTTTGTCTTTTTTTTATCAGATATTTTCCATACACTGGGAGTGAGCGATGGAGCTTTTTCTTTACCCATTTTTGTATGAGATACTTTTTCTTTACCCATTTTTGTATGAGATACTTTTTCTTGATTCTGGCATTCCTAGCATTCGGATCTACTCTGAATATAGTCTCGGCTGCGACATCTCCGATAATGTGTACGACCGAATATGCTCCAGTGTGTGGTATGGTCGATGTACAGTGTATCACGACCCCGTGTGATCCGGTGCGCACTGATTACTCGAATCTCTGTATGGCGCAGGTTGCAGGAGCGAGAGATATCACAGGAGGGACGTGTATCATGAGTGAATCTCCCACTCCGATCGGATGAAGTCGAGACGCTCATGGCTGTCTCACGGGAGCAGGATATAGCTGGAACTACCTCGCGAAGCAGTGTCTCCGATCATGGGAATCGAGAGTTCGGGTCGTAGTGATCACTCCAGAGACGACGCCATGTCTCTCGGGGATGACGATGACTGGATGTCTCCAGATGCGTATCGGTGGGAAATCAGTATTCATCTCTGGCGGTATTGATGGGTTTGATTTCGTGCCAGGGTATACCTACCGACTCCGAGTCCTCGAGACTCGTGGAGCTGGGGAGAGTACAGCATACACGTATTCGCTTCTCAAGATTATTGGGAAGAGAATAGTACCAGTACGGTATGATGAATTCCTTGTCTGAGACTGGTATATGATTGCCTACAATGATACCGATATCCTCTCTCTTTCAAGTATCAGAGCCCAGGATCTCACCCTCTCCCTCACGAAGGATCGATTCGCTGCTCGCATCTGCAATAGCATCAGTGGAGATTACACTATATATTCCTGAATACTACATACCGAACATTCTATGAGCACACGGATGGCCTGCCAGAATACCCTGATTTCGACGATGGAAAGTGTATGGGATCTCGAAGGAGCGACCTATACAATCGCTTCAGCAAGGTATATGTCTGGATCCTCGGGTCCTGGTATCTGGCTCAAGATCACAACAAAAGCAGGAAATACATTTACCTATACACGATAACTATTCTCAAGAGAAATCCCCCCGAAATGGAGGGATTTCTTTGAATAATTATTTAAAGAGTAGTCTGTAGATTATCTTCCTATAATCAATGTAGCTTACTCTTTTGCTAGTGAATTTTCTGAAAATGTGAAAATAAACTTCCTTTAAACTCGGTGAATTCTCGGTGAATTCACTCATTGAGAACTTGTTTCATGAATATTTCCCCTTATGATACGCGGAGTATTTCTTCACTTTTTCACTATGTATTCACTTCGTATTTTTCTCTCAGTCCTCTTTCTCTTCATCTTCGCAACAAGTGTCTCGGCTGAGACTGAGCATGATGATGATCATGAGGCTCGTCAAGGGGTCGTCACTCGTCACACGGATAGTTCTGAGAAGCATACTGTTTCGACGAAGAAGAAAAAGGTACTAAAACCGACGAAAATTCTAGTTCCAAAACCTACCCCGAAGCCAAAATCATCGACTGGGACTACTCAATCCCCAAGTAGTTCACAGAACTCAACCGTTTCGTATAATACCCCTGAGGGTATGGTATCAGTCGGATTTTCCGTCACAATCAAGAATGGAGTCATCACAAGTGCCTCCTCGACCAAGAAGGCAGGACGAACGAGTTGATACTATCAGGATAGCTTCGCTTCAGGACTCACTCAGTCTGTCGTCGGAAAGAAGGCCGCAGGACTCTATCTCTCAGCGATCGGGGGAGCGAGTCTCACTACAGGAGCATTTGAGCGATTCATCGCGGGAGTGAAGTAGTCTAGAGTTCACTTTTGGTAATTTCGCCCAGTCTTTCCCTATAGGACATAATTGCTTCTCGAGCAGTACTTTCGTCGGGGGGGGGTCATCTAGGAATGCGTATCTTTCTTGATCTGAGGAGGTAGAAATATATAGAACGAATAAGTTCTGGCCAATGAACTTCGAACCGCTTATCTCCATAATTAATATGTATCGGATTGTTCACACGAGATATTCGTCAGTCGAGTACCTCGGCGATATAGTATATAATAACGTCGACAAGTAGATTCGTCGTAAGATCTGAAGAATTCACTGTCGTTTCATGATTGTCTAAGTCTTCACCGATTCTCGTATGAGCACGTCAGTCAGTCAGAAGATCGGATATTAATGATTTACCGTTTGATGTTGTAAATTGAATCATACAATACTTATATATAATTATAAAAAATGTCAAATTTATATTTGATTTATAAAATAAAGTAGTTATAAATAGATAACTCTATATCAAATACTATAATTATGTTAAAATGAGAAGAAGCGTTATTGTCGCAATTTCCAGAGCGATTCCTTCCAGGAGTTGATATGGTAATAAAATTAAAGTCAGTCGTTCAAGATGCTATGAAGAGAATCTCGTGACACAGTGGTGCCAAAGATAACTGAGTTCCTTCTCAACAAGAAAATTTATTGAGTCCAGATTATGCCTATCACAATATACGAACTATCTATAAAAGAGGATCATGAGAAGAGAGAATAGCATATACTGTCACAAAATGTGAACTATGAAAAAATGTTATATACTATCATATTTTGCATGACTGAACTCAGTATAAAATTGAACATCATCTTATACCTTGAAGTAGCCTCCAAGCACATGATAAGAGACTTTTAACTCTTGACTGACGATATATAGATACATGGATAATTCCATGAATGGATCCAACTCAAGATTTTGAGGAAAGGTTACATGCACGTCTTCAATGAGACTATACAGTTGAGCAAATAGATTGAGAAGTTCAAGATACTAGAAATGAACAATGAGGAGAAAGTGCAAAGAAATATAAATCATTCGATAATGGGAGACTGATTTTTGATCCTACTACCAGATTCTTTAAGAGATGCCGTTTATATAGCACATTACTAGAGTGAGCAACTTTACAGTTATTGAATGGCACAATATTGAATTATCATAGCACACTTGAAAATTGATCTTTTCGATTTCGTGACACATATAATCGAATATATGTACTTGACCTCGAGGAGTCAAAAAACATAAAAATTCTCTCAGATTTCTGATTTATGGTTTATGAGAGCGATCAACGATATGAAGCTAGAAGTTATTTTATTACAGGAATTAAGTTAGCAAATTAGACCACTATTCATTCAGAAGATATTGCATTTCTCGGCATTATCCTTAGGATGAATTTAATTTTCTCAGTACTATGACTACACCACTCCCACGTTCAGAATTCACCGATAAGGTTCAGGAATACATCAAGCGGATCAATCAGATCGCCGAAGAGCAGGGCTATTCTGTCATGATGGCGTATTATATTGCTGGATCTGAGACCGAGCCGGATGATTTTATCATCGATTGGCGCAATATGGCACTGAATGACAATCTCTATGCACTCTCTCGCTGGAATCAAGATATCATGAACAATTTCGATGAGGATAGTGATGATGAGAAGTGGGGAAGAGCGAGTAATATGAGTGAATTCTAAAGTATGTTTGAACCTCAATGATTCCTATATCTCGGTATAGTAGAGGCTATGTTCATAATAGAGAGAAATCCGTTTGAACTTGATTTAGCTCAAAGAATAGCAACATTTCGTGCCATTCTCTGAGCAGTATTTGAACATGGACAAGGAAGTTTATTCATTCGGTGAAATGTTCAACAATTTGTGATGAAACTCCTTGTACTCCAATCAACTCATCAACTTGATCTTAGAGCTCAAAGAGAGTTTGACTTACTTACAGGAGAATTAGAGTGAAATGAATTATCAATCGAGACAATTTCCCAGAATATATTTCCACCTGATTCAGCTAAGCTGATGAATGAGTTAGATGGACTTTTCTTCTGAGCATTAGAAAATGGATCTTGAGAAGACGCACTGATTTTGTTGAGAGTCCTTCATGAATGATTATCATGACGATGAAAATTTCCACATAGTGTCTGCAGATGGTTAGCAACGCTTTGGATCAAAATGGATTGGTTCATTCCTGAAAATAGTCTCAATAATGGACCACTACACACATGGCTAATCGTCAAACTTGATCAAATTTGTTCCGAAGCAATACAAATGTCTTGATGCAATGATGCTGAAGTAAGCGAAGCGAGATCATTGATTGAGAAGATCGTTCCACTTATGTCATGAGCAGGATTTTTAGCCTTTTTTTTCACTTCAAGACAACTTGCCTATACTCCTCCTATACTTTCAGATTAGTGAGATAGTGAGTCCTATTAAAACTGCTCCCAAAATATATTCTCTTTCTGGATTCCGAGGAATTCGAGTTTTTCTCGTGCACTCTTTACCATTGCTGGTGACCCACAGATGTAGTATTCTTCATAGTGGCTCATATGCTCTGGAGTGATCCAGTCAGTGACGTATCATTGTTGGAAGGTTGGAAGGTTGGAAGCTTGGAATCTTTGAAAATCAGATTCACGAGAGAAGTATTGGATATATTCGAACGCATCGAAAGTCTCTCAGAGACTGAGTATCTCCTCTTCATAGAAACCATCAGTGAAATTCCGAACACCGAAAATAAATGCACACTTCGTAGGAGGATGTGCGAGAGACTGACTTGCGAGCAGCTGACAGTAGAGAGGTGCAAATCCTGTTCCTGTACCGATGAAACACTTACTCTTCGGAGTATCATGGAGTGTGAAGTGTCCAAGGGGGATTATACCAATAAAAATCGCTCATACTTCAGCATCACAGATTATCGGACTTCCTCGTCCGTCTGGAATACGTTTGATAATGAGAGTGAAGGTTGGTATGTGAGAATCTTTGATTGTTGGAGTATTCGAATCTTGAAGGAGCTGAACAGTTCACTGGAGAGAAAATGATGCGAGAGAATAGGCACGATTGAGTCCTGGAGCGAGCTGGAACATGACGTATTGTCCAGAATTTGGTGGTTCTTTCGAGAGTTCTGGACAGACATAAATAAGCTCATAGACATCATGAGTGAGGTTCTTCTTGGCAATGAGGGTGAATTGAGTCTTCAGCATGGGGTTATGCTTGAGTGTTAGAATGTTCGAGAGCTTGAATCTTGGAAAGCTGGAGTCCGAGGAAACTTTGATAATTCTATCGAATAAAAAATCTCCCCGATTATGGGGAGAAATGGTTTTTTTTCAAGTGTGAAGAATTAGGCAGCTTTTTTCATAACAGGTAGTGCTTGCTGAATTTCTCAATTCACAGGTTCTCATGGTTTAGTAAGTTCTGTGGGTTTAGATGGATCAATTAATGCATCTTGTATGGCATTTCTATTTGCTACTATCTGTTCCATAGCTTTCGCTGAAACATCAGGAGTATTTAGGACCCACATAGCAGCATTTTTGAACGGATGAAGAGCAGCGCTTACAAATGTGCCAAATTGCAATTCTAGCAGACGGGTTATCTCCTTCTTCGTTGGCGCCGATACAGATGTTACTTCAGAATTTATCATACAAAAAATCTACGCAATAATTATAGCATAGATTCCCTCTGACGCAAATTTTTCTTCAGAACCATCGTATTTTCAGAGGATTCTCTGGATCTCTACCTTCTTGAAGAAGTGCAAAATCAATGATCAACGAGAATACAGATCCTTCGTTTTTACTCAGGATGACAAACAAATGCATTACTAACTAGAACATACTCAATTATAATATTTTAACTTGAATAACACCAATTTTTCATCATTCCTGCAACGAAGGTGAGTTGGACGAAGGTTTGAGGATATCCCTGGGAAAAGTAGAAATTCAACATTATGGGTTTACCTCGAGGTAGAGCCATAATGTCATGATTAGAGTTCATCAAATAGATTGACCATAAGCACCATAGGTACTTTCTGCAGCAATGCTCCTCTACAAAATCACTATTTCTTCGTAGCTGCACGGACAGCAGTCTCGATCTCTTTATAGAGTTTCACATTCTCCTTGAGGTACTTGATCGAATTCTCACGTCCTTGTCCGAGCTTGGTCTCACCATAGGAGTAGAAGGCTCATGCCTTTTTGATGACTCACTTATCTGATCCGATATCGATCACTTCTCCAGCGAGCGATATACCCTCGGCGAACATGATATCCATTTCTACTTCTCGAAATGGTGCAGCGATCTTGTTCTTCACGACTTTCACCTTCACACGGTTTCCCATGGCTTCCTTGTCATCACCCGTTCCTATCTCGATTTTCTCTTTGCGACGGATATCGAGGCGCTGTGATGCATAGAACTTCAGAGCATTTCCTCCTGTTGTTGTCTCAGGACTGCCGAACATAACTCCGATCTTCATACGGATCTGATTGATGAAGATGACGGTACAGTTTGATTTATTGATCACACCCGTGATCTTGCGGAGTGCCTGAGACATGAGTCGAGCCTGGAGTCCCATAAATGAGTCTCCCATATTTCCCTCGATCTCTGCCTTCGGTGTAAGCGCAGCAACTGAGTCGACGACGATGAGGTCGACGGCTCCAGAGCGGACAAGCGCATCGACAATCTCCAGTGCTTGCTCTCCATAATCTGGTTGTGAGATGATGAGTTCATCGATATTGACCCCGATCTTGCGAGCATACTCTGGATCGAGTGCGTGCTCAGCATCGACGAAGGCAGCCGTTCCACCACCTCGCTGGATCTCAGCAATCGCATGGAGTGTGAGGGTCGTCTTTCCTGATGATTCAGGTCAGTAGACTTCGACGATACGTCACTTGGCATATCCGCCACCGAGTGCATCATCGAGAGCGATGGAGCCAGAACCAGTGGTTGCGATATCGAGGTGAGATTTCTCACCAAGCTTCATGATGGAACCAGCACCGAACTGTTTCTCGATCATGGCGAGAGCCGAATTAAGGGCTTCTTTGCGGTTATCAGTCATAGGAATAGAAGTTAGGAAGTAGGAGATAGTTACTGGTGACTAGTGATTAGCTACTAGAACAAGAACAAGAACAAGAACAAGAACAAGAACAAGAACAAGAACAAGAACAAGAACAAGAACAAGAACAAGAACAAGAACAAGAACAAGAACAAGAACAA
>JANPGO010000037.1:0-10902 GCA_031423995.1 Candidatus Altimarinota bacterium
CAGTTAGCAGTTAGCAGTTAGCAGTTAGCAGTTAGCAGTTAGCAGTTAGCAGTTAGCAGTTAGCAGTTAGCAGTTAGCAGTTAGCAGTTAGCAGTTAGCAGTTAGCAGTTAGCAGTTAGCAGTTAGCAGAATTGTACAGAATGGGAAGAGGAAATCAAGCAGATTTATAGTTCGGATACTGAAATACAGCATACTATATCTTAAGACTCGCGAGATAGGCGATAGCAAGAGCATCTGCGGCATCATCTGGCTTCGGTATTTCTGGGAGCTTCAGTACTATCTGCAGCGCCTTCTGTACTTGAGGCTTTTTGGCAAATCCATTCCCAGCTATTCCCTGCTTGACTTGCAGAGGGGTAAATTCAACAATTTGAATCCCAGCGGTTGCAAGCGTGTAGAGAATGACTCAGCGAGCCTGAGCAACATCGATCCCATTCGTGACATTTCTGAGGAAAAAAAGCCGCTCCACTCCGCAAAATACTGGCTGATACGTCTCAATAATCTCCCTCAGATCCCCTGCAATCTGAACGAGTCGCTCAGAGAGCGAGAGTCCTGCTCGAGTTTGGATCACTCCATATTCGATGACTCGAATCTGTCTCCCTTCTTTCTCGATGAGTGCAAAACCAACCGTTGCTGTTCACGGATCAATACCAAGTACTATCATGTGCTTGAGTATACAGAGAATGTTATGAAAGAAACATTTATTCCAAGAAAATAGTTGATTTTAATAGAGTAAATGTTCTAATACTCATTTTCCTTGTTCTCATCCGACTATAATCTCTCTCGTTCTCCGAGCATCGGTATATGAGATCTTCGTATTGTGTCGCTTGCGACCAAAAACCTCAAGTCCGATTAATTCAGAAAATTGAGAAAAAAATGGCTTACTGATACATATTTCGAAAAGTTTCACATGATCCTTTTGTAGATACATAAGAAGAAGTTCTTCATACATTCATTGATACAGTTTCTTATCATGAATAATCTGGAAGAGCTGGAACCATCGGCCAAGTGAGAGAGAATAGCGTTTCTTCAGGACATTTTCTATATCTTTTTCAAGTGATATTGGAGCATATAGTCCGTGTGAATCAGGTGTTCGAGAATGATTCGCTACCCGAAATGGTATGAGAATCTTCTCCTCAAAAAATTCATCGAGAATCTTCTGATACGAAGCGACGATGGGAAAACCATCCATATGAGGATATTTTTGGAGTGTGAACCAATATATTTCTGCATCAATAAGTCGCTCGAGAGTGTATGCTGGGGCATTTTGGAGCGATCCAGAGAATTGCTCGAGTATCCGCTCAGTGATGAGTTCGAGTCCTTCTTCCTCGAAGATATTGGTGAAGTATTTTCGAGTCACTCATCCAATCCTTCCCTTCTGGATAGACTGGATCGCTCACTGAACCTCTCGTTGCATCCACTTCTCAGCGAGTGCAAGCCGAGCCCTGAGTTCCTCATTTTCTCGGATGAGCTCATCCTGTTTTTTCATGAAAGAATTATAGCATATTTTGCGATGAATACCAAGCAAATCTGATAACTGATTTGAAAGTTTCGAATATTAATCTTCACTCGAATTTCCAAAAGTTCTAATATGAGTCATGATTTCCTGATAGAGTTCATCAAACCGCTGTTGTGTCTTCGCTTCCATATTGAGTCGGAGAAGTGGCTCATTGGAGCTCGGACGAAAGTTCCACCAACTCCCATCAGCATACTCGACGGTAATCCCATCGAAGAAATCAGGGTGTGCATCCTCATAGAGAGAACCGAGGGTATCGATAGCTCATTTTGGGTCTAGTACTTCGAAATTGGTTTCCTCGAGCGTAATATACTTCTTGTATGGTGAAGTAAATTCGCTCACCTTCTTCCCTGACTGAGCTACGAGATTAAGAAATACCATTGCAGCGACAATCCCCGAATCCATGAAATAATTTTCTCGAAAAAAGTAATGTGCTGAATGTTCTCCAGCGAAAAGAATGGCAGGATCAGCCATCATTGTCTCTCGAATATAGACATGTCCGACCTTTTCGCGAACATATCGAGCTCATTTTTCCTGTACAAAATCTCGAAAATTGTGAGAAGTGACCGTATTTCCAATAAAAGCGGCATCTGGATGTTTCGAGAGAATACTCTCGGCAATGATCGCTGAAATGATAGCAGAATTCACCTGTTCTCCTGTCTCATCGAGGAGGATGATTCGATCAGCATCACCATCGAAGATGAAGGCAATATCTGCTCATCTGGAGAGGAGTGCGTTCTGAGCATCGAGCCGATTCTTCTCATGCATGGGATTCGGATGATGATTCGGGAAGTTCCCGTCAGGATCGAGAAAGAGTGGAATGAGCGTGAATCATGCACGTTCCGCTAAGGCTGACATAAATACTCCAGCAACACCATTTCCCCCATCAGCAACAACCGTATATTTCGAGAAATCTGTCGAAGGTGAAGTAAATTTCAGGATTTGAAGGATCCAGTCTTCAAGCACGTTTCGATGTTCTATTTTTTCCACTTCATCATTCACCATTCACCATTCACCATTCATCATTATTTCTTCCATCGCAGGACCATACTTCTTGAGATTATACGGTTCACCTGAGTGAGCCAGTGACTTCATTCCGTTATATTCTTTTGGGTTGTGTGATGCCGTAATCATAACTCCAGCCTCGATGTCATCAGAGTGACAAGTAGCAAAGGAAAGCATGTCGGAACTACACATACCAATATCAATGATGGTTGCTCCTGCAAGGTTGACTCATCGGGTAAATGCAGTTTTCAATGCTCATGAGGACAGTCGAGCGTCATAGCCAAGAGCGATTCGATGGTTTCCTGTAACCTGTACGAACGCAAATCCAAGCCTGAAGAAGAAATCATCATCGATATCGACGCCATAGATACCGCGGAGGTCATAGGAACGAGAAAGGAGAGAGTAGTTCATAGAATATATAATTATTGGTACTGATCAATAAATGGCTCAACAGTAATCTTCCAACGTTCCACATCTCCGATATAGTTTTTCTTCAACTCATTCATCCAGTAAGATATTTCAGAATCCTCTTCTGATACACCCAGCATGATGAAATAAGCGTTCACCCAGTGAGGATCATGTTCGAGGATTTTTTTCGCTAGTTGTTTCTGGTATTTCTCTACCAGAAGAGATTTTTCTGGATATTCCGATGCATAGTATGCAAGAAATATCGAAAGATCAGACATTCATTGATAATCATTTGCCTTGATTACTTTAGAGAAGTATCGAGGAATGAGTGGGAAGAGAATTTTCTTCTTTTTTGTTAAATCAATTTTCGGAGTATTGCGAATACAGTGAGCATATTCTATGAGATCTATAGCATCCAAATGCTTTGATATACAATCCGAATCCCAAAATGCAGATTGATCCTTCCGCGCAAGCAGTGATGCTCTTTTCGCATCTTCTGGATGATACTTTTTCCTCAGTGCGATAATAGAATCTTTTTGATCAGTATCTCAATTCCAAACAATGAGTTGAAGATATGTCAGGTAATCACTATAATTCTGAATTTGTGCAATTTCATCGATTGTGGTCGACTTGAGTACATCATCTCAGAGTTTTTTTGCACTCACGAAATCTTGATGATTGAGGGCATCGCCTATCACTGTCAATTGGGTATGCAGATCTGATTGCCCTGTGGCAGCATAACTCGAGGAATGATGAAAGAAAAAGAATAAACAACTCGAGGCAAGAAGAATGAGTTTTTTCATATTGAGAACTTAAAAGATTTTGAAGCACATATCATGAAAGTAGACATCATGATCCGCAATGGATTCTTTGAACTTGGTATATCCAGTATAGGAGAGCGCCTACCAATTATCTAGCATATGATCACGGTCACAGTATTTTATTCATTTCCGGTAGGAGTCAAGAACCTAGAAAATCATATGAGGATACTCATCTAGAAAAGAACAGATTAGTGTATTGTTCTTTTTGCAAGAAAGAAATCATGATAAATATATCCACGAGTTCTCACAAGTCGATAATCATTATCACATTCCACCACCAGCGGCGTCAACACATCAAATAAACCAGATCATATATTGAAGAGTTCGTCAATGTTATTCTCTGAACAGTGGGAAGAGATCTCGTAAGATCATATAACTGGAATCTCATACTTCAAGTGATACAATTCATTTTGCGTCATATCTGAGATTCTCATTTTTTTGGAATCTTGATTCTTTCATGGATAGTATCAAATAATTTCTAGAGCATTTCTTTTCAGATAATATTCAGTTACCATATTCTGAATACCATTATGAAAGTAGTATCGTCCGTAGTATGAGCCCATATACAGTAATGTGTTTACACTATATATAAACAGAACGAATACTGTATAGTATCTTTTATGTTTTCACTTCAATCAGATGCATATAAGAAGAGGAAATAGGTAAAAGAAAGGAATAAAACGTGCCCATGCAAATGGCATGAAGATAAGTATAGCAAAGGATGTAAGAAAAATGCTCAGGAGTATACATCGGTATTTTTTGGAAAAGAAAAAAAGAAATATACTATGAAGAATAGTTATAAAAAATACTATACTCCAAAGAGACCCAAATCCACTCATTCGGGTGTCAACTTCAATGTTTCTATAACTCCTCAGGGATAATTCCCAGAAATCAGATGCAAATGGATTTATGAGATATGCATTCTGTGTAAAGTCAGAAAGTGAATATGAAAAGAAGGAATAAAAATGTGCGATCGGCTTGGGAACATGTACTAGATTTGCTGGTAGATTATTCGAAACCACTTCAATACTATTCGTTCAGAGAAGAGGATATACAGGATTATGATAATTGTAGATATTTATCCAGTAGATATATGAAGCAATAATAAAGCTTATGAGTAATATTCATACGCTATATACTTTTTTCTGTAGAAATACGGATCTCGCTTCTCTCAGAATATCCTTCCAGTCGATATGCTTGAGTTTTGATGCTATGATAACAAGGAGAGGAAAGGAAACTCCTATATAGATGACATAATTCAATTTTGATCCAACAAATAAAGCAAACAATAAAAGTGAGATCACATACTCTCACGACAAAAAACTGATCACATACAGGATAAAAAACATGTACAACATGTCGTCTATATATTTTGTAAAAACCTGGGAAAGTATAAGTGGATGAAAAAGAATTCCAAGAAATATAAATATGGTTCAGTATGTGCGAAGGTGCGGATAGGATCTCCGAGTAAAGTGATATACTGAAAGTATCGTAATACCCATGAGGACAAACTTTATAACTCTCCCCATGTCAATATACCATTGATCAATTGAGGCAAATATTGAAAGGAGAATTTCCTGATTTTTCGGGTATACATGTGACCATAAATCCAATGTTTTTGTTGAAACAAAAGAATATCCATGAATAAAATTCCAGATTATTTCTAGATGATATGAGCTTCCATCCCAACTTCCATCTTTTATAGGATAGAGTACTATATACCCAAGGAATGCTATTCATAAGAAAAATCCAAGAACACGATAGAGATCCTGGAACGAAATATAACATGTAATTCCTACAAGGAGTACAAGATAGAGAAGGAAAATGAATGGTCATGCATAGAGACCTGGTAAAAGAAGATTTCAAGCAAGAGAAAGTGCAATAAATGAAATGAACGAATAGATGTATATTTTTACAAAATTTGACATAAAGATGTTATTTATAGCCACCGAACCAAGCAAAGAATTTTATTGAGAGAAGCTCAAAAAATGTTCTTCCAGAATCTCGTATCGCTCGAAACCGCGAATTAGTATCATTGTTCCAGACAACACCGATTTCCAGAATTCGAAATCAAAATGCACGTGCCAAAAAGAGCATCTCTATGTCAAATCACCATCGAAGTATTTTTTGTCGTTCAAATATGGCACGTCATTTATCAGTCTCAAATAGTTTGAATCCACACTGTGTATCCCGAATGCCATCAATCAAGATCGCCTGAATCAAGATATTCCCCATACGACTAATAAATCGCCGAAAATGGTTCTGTTTATGAATCACATTACTCTGTTCTGTATACCGAGATCCAATAATAAACTCATATTCATGAATGCGGGGCAAAAATTTCTCAATCTCTGAGATGGGAGTAGAAGAATCAGCGTCAAATATGAGAGAATATTGTCAGAAGGCATTGTAGACTCACTGGGCAACTGCTCATCATTTTCAGATATTTTTTTCGAGTTCAACAAGACGTACTGTGGAAAAGTGGCTTCTTATAATTTCTCACGTTGTATCAATGCTCCCATCATTTACAAGAAGTATTTCCACAGATGTAGGTTGAGAAAAATCCCGCCTCCAAGCCTCCAAGAGAGAAAGAGTATGTTCTATACGACGACTTTCATTATATACTGGAACTATTATTGTAAGAAATAGCGGATACTGCTTTGCGGAAGGAATATATTGGAGTGTAAGTGCTGATGCAAATGTCCAATATTTGTTCGCAAGAAAGTTCCATGATAGTACTATTCAGGAAGTAAGTAACTTCGAAAGAATGATCGGCAATCGAACGATCTCTACCAAAATCCCCATACAAAAAAGTGTCAAAATAAGTCCCATGATTGAAACCATCAAGAACTTCATATATTGTCGTTTGTACCGACCACCTGTATCATGAAAGGTCCAGAATTTATTGAGGATAAAATTATTCGTTGCAGCTACGACAAATGCAACAAGTGTTCAAAAATAGAGCGTATAACCAAGTCTCACGACAAGAAGATAAACAAGAGCTATATCAATTCCAGTACCAATACATCAGACGAATGCATACTTTAAGAAGCTTTTTATTGAAGCGGGAATATTTCAGAAAAAACTCATAATGAATATTAGAATAACTTCACCCACATATCATGGAAATAGACGTCATGATCCGCAATCGATTCCTTGAATTTCGTATATCCAGCATAGCTCTGTGACTGCCAACTATCCCGTATATGATCGAGGTCACAGTATTTTATTCATTTCTGGTAGGAGTCAAGAAACCACCGATCCATGAGAGCAATCCCAAGATGGTAGGGATGAGACTCCTTCGCATAGAAGGAGGTAAAATACTCACTCGTCACCCCCTCATCGATGAATACCGCTCAAGCAAGAGGAACTCCATCCATGGAAGCGATATAGACTCGAAGCCTATCTTTGGAGATGGGGAAATTTTTCTCACACCATTGGGTCAGAAACCGTTTATGGGGATCTGGAACTTTGGTTTTTTTATAGATTTCGAGATATTGACTAAGGTCATTGATGAGTTCGATCGTGAGTCTTCCAGACGACTGGAGTTCGAGTACTTTCCTCCGATGAGCTCGAGCACTGGATGACCACTTCTTCCAGTAGTCTGGGGTATCGAGCAGGGAGAAGGCGCTCCGAGATGAATGAAAGAGTTCAAGATACTGGACAATGAACTTGGGTATTGGAATCCATCATTTCGGTCGATTCATGACTCGCATCGGTCACCAGAATACAATTCCATGGTGGATCCCTATCGATCTGAGTAGTTCAGGAGTTGGCTCAATATCGATCTTCTCTGCGATCACCGAATAAGTATTTCCGAAAACATGTCCTGCCCTGAGAAAGGTATACCCCTCATCAATTCGGTGAAGTAGAAGTCGAGAATGTTGCCTGTAATAATCATAGAATACTTTCGATCCTGTACGATAATAGGCAAAATCTCATGGAATGTCAGATCGAAGAAGTGTTTTCATGAATTATTGGAAGTGTTTCTGAGAAAGTGATTCGAGTCTTCCACTGATAGTATTGAGATCGACAAATCCGTCAATGCCAGATACATGTCCACGACTCTTGTATTGCCAGAGAGCCAATGATTGAATACTCGGATAGGCAAAAATATCGCGAATCCAGATCGGATAAGTATCGAATTCCCTTCCCAAATATGCTTCTCGAAATTCATACGTCATATAAAGTACGGGTTTCCTTCACTGATATGCTTCAAGATGCTCGAGCAATATATGCAGTCACTTCTGGAACTCTTCACGATCTGGTCGCATACTCGAATTGCCTCAGAATTCGAGATCGATGGCAAGAGGAAGATCGAGATTTTTCCCTGATAGTGTATGAACAATATGATCAAATTGCTTCATGGGATCGATCCTCAGTGAATAATAGTGATAGGCTCCGATGAGGATCCCTCTAGAGCGGGCTCAGACATAATTGGACTCGAACCGATCATCCATCCAGTCACCTCACTCAGTTACTTTGATGTAGGCAAATCGTATTCCTGAATCGCTCACCTTTTTCCAATCAATATTTCCCTGATAATGAGAGACATCGATTCCACGAATCGGATACTTTCCTCAGTCGGGAGAGACAAACCACAGATATCCCTGTGAAAAGAAAAACCCTATGATACAAAGGAGTATGGTAAAAATTCAGAGCGGAAAAAGAAATTTTCTCATACAATTATTGTTCGGCAATCGCATTCATAATTTTATCCTTGCGATCAGAATCTCCTATATAGTTTTCTGAGGCATCGCTGAGTACTTTTTTATATTCGAGGCTTCCTGATTCATACGATGAGGAGAGGATGATGTAGGCATTCGTCCAATGAGGATCAAGCTTCACAATTCTTTTTCCGATACGATTCAGAAGAGGACGGACTTCTTCTTTCTTTTCTGGAAATGCTAGGAGATATTGCTGGTACATATATCCGATATTAGATAGATCGAGCATATTTCTCGAAAAGGTATACCGACGAGCGAGCTTCTCAATATCTTTCCATGCTGCTGACTTAACTGTATGACTAATATCTTCGTTCATAAAAAGACAGTAATAATAATACGTCTTATCTGCAAGGATCACGGAAGTATCCTGACATTTCAAGAGGAATCGAGGTCACAGATCAAAAAAAGAAAAACCAGGACGAGTAACTTGAAGTGGAAAGAGTTCTTTTCTCTTATCGAGAAATGCATAATACTGTCTCTTTCTTTCTAAGCTCGGGGAATAGAAGCCAACACCTTCGAGAAAGACGAGAACATCATCATAGGAAAGCTTCTCTGCAAGAACATTGATTTCATATTTCTGAATCAATACTCCGAATTGCTTATCCGCTTGGATATACTGGCCATGGTAGGCATCTATTTTTATATGCTCTATCGACTCATGTATCTCCGATCCTGTCGAAGCATACACTCATTGGATGAGAGACAAAAATATGAAAGGAAGAAGAAATCTCAAGATATATAACATACACGGTAATGATAAAAAAAATATAGTGCTTTGCTTTCTATAAGAAAAAGCTTCTCTCTTCTGGATGCTTCTTGAGGTACTCAGTGACTCTCAGAGCCGAGAGATTCCAGTAGTAGAGAGGAATATCACGTGATGCTGGGACAACCTCAGTAACTGGTTCTGTTGATGGAAGAGAAGGAGCTACCTCTCCCAATACACTTTCTGGAGGAATAACTGTCGATGAACTCATATTCCGAAGATTCTCAGCCACAATTCTCCTTTGGTCCGCAAGTGCTTGTACTTTTTGATCCAGAGCGTCATTACTCATTCTCAGAATATAGTCCGTATCATAGTATCCATCGTGTGCACGCGATATATTGTACTGGGCGATGTATTTCTCGATACTCAAGAATCCGAGGGCGATGAAACTCAGGAGCACTGTAAGGGTGAATATTTTCTGATAGATACGTGATTCTTTGATGAGATTAAGCAAATTCAGGAGAAAAAGAAATATCACTAAGCCGAGAATATACATCACAAAGAAACGAAGGACCGTCATATCGTATGCCTGTATATAGAGAACAATGCGGAGCGTCGCAGATCCTGCGATCGCGAGGGTCAAGAGGATGAGAAAGATCAGGTTCGTACGGATTCAGTTCTGTCATTTCTCATGCGTCTTTCGGAAGAAGTACTGATAGATGATATAGTTGATGAGTGCGATGAAGAGGAGCTGATAGAATCCAGTATGGATATAGTCTCCATAACTGATCCCAAGAGTACTGAACGTCGTCTGATCGACAAACCACGTATATCGGACCTGGAGTGCGATGAAGAGAAGGTAGATCAGATTGAGTCCTCCGAGAACGATGTAGTTATAGATCTTATCGATCTTGAATATGATGATCGTCCGAGGGTGAGGATGATATGGAGTCTCTGTGAAGGCTCTATGAAGGGTAATAATGACGAGAAATACTCAACCGATCGTGATCACCCGCTCGACAATATCGAAGACGTTTCCTCCGAAAAATACAGAATCAAAAAAATCAGTAAAGAGCTTCTGAAAAACCATATCCGAAGAGATGAGGAGTGGGATGATGATGACACAGAGAAGGAGGAGTACCCAGAGAGCCTTGAGGATCACACCACCTTGCTTCCTCCCTGCTATCATATGTCGAGTCCGATCGATAAGGTAGCCACCGCCAGCCCCCATCTTGTCGAGGATAGTCTCGAGGATATAGGGCACGACTCTGAGATCATCGAGAGGAATCCATGCGAGCTTCTGAAGCGGGTTCCGCACGAGGATGAGGAGAAGGAGATCGATACAGAAAAGAAGCACGAAAAATATAAATGCAAAAAATCAGTTCGTGAAGAAGGCAAACCAGCTCGCGAGGATGAGTGAGAGAATCGTGAGAAATAGAGAATGTTTCCATGAATGTGGTACGTGAATCTCTATATCATTATAGACTGTTTTCCGTGAGCTGTAGAAGAGGACGCTGAGAAATACTGCCTGACAAATAACGACGCTCACTCCAGGGAAAAATCCAGCATTGTGGATGAGTGATGCATCGATCAGGGTTGCAAGAGCAACGAGGAGGAAGAAAAACATAGACAATTGTTAATTTCTATGATTCTATAGATTGTTGTTCTCCTTGCAAGTTAGATATGCACAATCGAGTAGCTCCTCGCATATCCGACTCATTTCTG
>JANPGO010000038.1:0-5787 GCA_031423995.1 Candidatus Altimarinota bacterium
GCCTACCGCAATGAGGGATCGAGTCCTGAGCACCTTCAGGAGTTCACGAATATGGAATTCTATTGGGCATATGCCGACTATGAGGATGGGATGCGACTCGTCCAGGAACTCTATCAGTCGATCGCGCTCGAAGTCTATGGGAAGACGACATTCACGGCGAAATGACACACCTTCGACCTCGCGGGTAATTGGCCAAAAGTCGACTATCTCGAAGCCGTCGAATCCAAAACGGGAATCAATCTCCTCACTGCCAGTGATGAAGCAATGAAATCAAAACTCAAGGAACTCGGAGTGAAGTACGAAGGTGACAATCGTGAACGTCTCACGGACACCCTCTGGAAATACGTGCGTAAACAAATCACGGGACCAGCATTCCTTGTGAATCATCCTGAGATCATCTCTCCCCTCGCGAAGAAGTCAGTAAAATATCCGGGGCGTGTCGAGCGATTCCAGCCGATTATTTCGGGAAGTGAGGTTGGGAACGGATTTTCAGAACTCAATGATCCACTCGATCAGCGTGCTCGATTCGAAGCACAGCAAGAACTCCTCGCAAAGTGAGATGATGAAGCCATGATGCCTGAGTGGGACTTCGTCGAGATGCTCGAACATGGTATGCCTCCGACGTGTGGATTCGGCTTCGGTGAGCGATTCTTCGCCTTCCTGGAAGACAAGCCACTCCGAGAGTGCCAGTATTTCCCGTTTATGAAGCCAGTGCATCAAGTGGAAGAGAATAACGATGGAAAAGATACAAAAATAGCTGTAGCAATCATTAATCAATCAGCAAATTTAGAAAAATGGCAGATTATGAATACGGTAGGTCACCTTGCGGCTGCTTTCTGAGCAAGAAAATGAGAATGACTTTTCTATACAGATTCTATACTATCTGAAGATGATAGAGAAATCATACTGAATATACAACATGCCATCATGATAAAAGAGTCTTCATCAGATAAATCTCTCAAATTGCTTTTAGAATCTGCCAGAGCCAGAAATATTCATATAGCTGAATTTACTCGAGAAATGCTTGAAACAACGAATGATAGAATTGTTATTGAAAAGACAAAATCAAAAAATTATGATACTATTGAACATCTTGGAGTTCTCGTTTTTGGGAATAGAAAAGAGATTGAAAAACTAACAGAATCATTTACTTTGGCTCAGTAAATAAATCCTCCATAACTGGAGGGTTTTCTAATTCCGAAGGTACTTCTCTACAAGAATCGTGCTCCATTTTTTGCCATTTTTCTATTTTTCTCTATTCTAGAATCTCACTTTTATTTCATGATCCTCTCCAAACAAAAATATCCGAACAGTGAAGCAGGAGCGACACTCCTCGCTGAGACGATTATTGGGTGATTGGGTGACATCGATCCCTATAGGATCAAAGATGTTCAGAATGTATCGAGTATATTCCTTGCAGGAGCGCCCTGAGCTGGGAAGAGTGAATTTCTCGAGACGATTCTCGTCGACCTGAAGCGGGACTTTATCGTCATCGATATCGATCAGTATCGCTCTCTATTCGAGGGATACAATGGCGAGAATGCGAGTGAATTCCAGACGAACTCTGTGAAGGTCGCGAACAAGATCTTGAAGTTCTGCTTCCATAACCATCTGAACTTTATTTTCGATGGGACATTCAGGAGCTATGAGAAAGTCCGACAGAATCTAGAACAGTGTATCCACTACCAGAGAAATACCATGGTGACCCTCGTCTATCAGGAACCAAAGATCTCCTTCTACTATACCTTCCTGAGAAAGATCTACAAGACACGAAATGTCCCTGTAGAGGTCTTCATCGATGGATTCTATTCTTCTATAGAGAATGTCTTTCGTGCTCAGGATGAGTTCGGAGTCTTTCTCTTCATCGCGAGCAAAACCTATCAGGACATCGATAATCGGAAATTCACCTACAAAATCCATGACGATATCAGGACACTGCAAAGTTTTTGTAAAAAATTCAGAATATGATACACTGAAGGAGTCTTCACCAATAAAGAGAAACTGACATTTGACATAGAAAGCTTTCAGAGTACACTCATTGCGAATTATCGCGGAAATTGATGACTCATCTCACGACTGAAGCTCTGGTTCTTCAAAATAGTAAACAACCATATATGAATCTAGAAAACATAAAACTCCTTGTAGAAAAAGGGATCAGATGATCCTGAGAAAAGCAATTAGCTCTTTTTACAAAAAATAAGAAAAACTCCCACTACTTCCGAGAAGCTCTGAACTGAAGTATCAAATAAATCCTCCACGATTGGAGGGTTTTATTAGTTCCAGATATACTCATCTGGAGTATTTTAGCCTGAAAAGCATAATTTTTGTCATCTTGAGTGAAACGAAGGATCTGTTTTGATCATTTTCCAGAAGAGTAGAATAGTGATACATTAGGGTACTATTATGATAAAATTGTACTCTATTTTTTTTGCCATTTTTCCATTTTTCCTTATCCTGTCTGCTAATATTTTCAATTCTCTGTCCCCGTAGTTTAGTGGAAAAGTGCGGGCCTCCGAAGCTTGCGACACAGGTTCGATCCCTGTCGGGGACACCAGAAATATCTCCTTGAATCGAAGATACGTAGAGATCTCCCTGGGATATTCGATAGGAGAATAATTGTTGTAGTTGTATAATTCGATGAATCGTGATAGATTTTTTTGCCTTTTTCTTTCATTCATAGTAGTATAGAAACATAGTATTTTTTTACCCTTTCTTTTATGTGACTTTTCGATTTTGGTGGAGTCAAAAATCAAATGCGTTCGGTGATCCAATGGGATAAGCCAGATCCAACAGTATTAGTATACAAATACACTGATCGTGGAGATGAGATCAAGAATGCATCCAAGCTCATTATCAATCCATGACAAGGAGTGGTCATGGTCTATCAAGGGAAGATCCAGGAGATCATGACTGAAGCTGGAACTTTCGATATTGCTACAGACAATATTCCATTCCTGACGACTCTTTCTCGGATTATGCAGGCATTCGAGAGTGAGAATAAGGTAGGGATATATTTCTTCAAGACGACGATCATCACGGATCAGAAGTGGGGAACCAAGTCGCCGGTGAAGTATATCGATCCTCAGTACAAGTTCCCTGTCGGGATGCGCGCCTTTGGGAATTTCTCATTTCGTATTTCGGATTTCAATGCTCTCTTTACTTCCTATCTCGGCACACAAGATTCAGTGACGGTTGATTCGCTTCGTACGGTCATCAGCGATCGTATCGTGGCTCCACTGACCGATGCCTTTGCGACTGCAGGACTCGGATACAATGAGATCGATCAGAATCGTCTCGAGCTCTCCGCGAAGGTGCAAGCATCTGCACAAGATGACTTTGCTCCATTCTGACTTGAGCTCTCAGATTTCCGTATCGAGAATACTGACTTCGATGAGGATACTCAGGGACGGATCCGTACCATCGCTGATACTCAGGCACAATCGATCGCGGCACAATCTGCAGGCGTATCCTATGCTGATATGCAAAAGCTCGGTGCGCTTCGTGATGCTGCCAAGAATGAATGAGGTACCGCTGGCGTATTCATGGGTATGGGAGCAGGACAGTCTCTTGGTGGTATGATGAATACTCCTACTCCAGAGCTTCCTGAGGCACGTCTCGCGAAACTCAAATCCCTTCTCGATGGAGCGCTGATCACACAGGAAGAATTCGACAAGAAAAAAGGAGAAATCCTCTCATCTCTCTAATCCCTCTTTCTATGAAAAATATATATAAAAAAATACTTATTTCGGCTCTCGTTGGATTTTTCATTATACCAATACTCGTATTCGCACGGGCGTGAGGCTGATGATGAGGTGGTGGTGGCTGATGAAGCTATCATTCATCGACTCCATCTATTCCTTGTTCGGTACAGTATGTTGGAAATCAGGCTGCAATAGATAAGTGTAACTCCAGTGATAACATATGAAGCTTTCTCCCTGTTATCTTAATAATCGGAGTGTTTATGTTTTTCTGATATAAAATATCATCCATAAATCCGCGAAGAAATGATAGTCAATCGAGAGAAACAAATGAAGATGATCTCAAGTCAGGAGATATCGATCAAAAAATACAATTCGTCCATTCGAAAGACCCGAATTGGAATGAACAAAAATTTCGAGAACTCGTGAATATCGGATTCTTCAAAATCCAGAACGCGTGGTGTGCGTGAGATATGAGTTCAGCAAGGGCATTTATCTCTGATGGGATTATGCGACGATTTACGCTCCAACTCGAACCCTACAGAGCAAAGAATCAACATAATGTCCTTGAGAGGCTCTCTCTGGATCGTGTCGATATACTCGATATCACGACGGATGAGAAATACATCTACATGAAAACTCTCATCAACGCTTCCTGTGTCGATACGGTGGTCGATGCGGACGATGAATCAGTATCCGAAGTTCACAATGATGGAGAACTCGAACACTGGAAAGAGGTATGGATTTGGATGCGATCGAATACCGTGCTGACCAAAGATACTGAATCAGGTGTTTTCGCAGATAAATGTCCCAATTGTGGATCAGTCCTCAAGATCAATTCTATAGGAAAATGCGACTACTGTGGGACAGAAGTGACCAAGTGAGAATTTGATTGGGTACTCTCGGAGATTATCCAGGTATAGGAAAGACTCGATTAGAAAAAATCCACCAATTCGTTGGATTTTTTATGTATTCTCTTTTCCATAGCGGTCATACTCACTGAGACATGAAGGTGAATTATTTTCTCCGCAGATCTCTTTCGGATCTTTCGGATTCTCTCCATCGAGAATTGTATCGAACATAGTATCATAACAGGTATTCTTGCGTGACACTTCTGTAATGTTCTCACAATAGGCAATGAGTGGACTATATTCAAATCGGTACATATAGTATCAGACGACTCCACGAGTACACGCATTTCGATCATCGAGCGACTCTGGACTCATACAGCGTGCATCGATATCTATGGGAGCTTCAATTGGAAAGACGGGAGCATCTACGAAAAACCCAATACCTTCAAAACAATCTGCTCGTCATGGCATCGGGAATTGCTCACACACCTGATTCGCCATACGATCTCGTACATGAGAATCATGTAGATTCTTCAGGCGAAATAATTGACTCTGTACCAATGGGAGATAGTGAAAACAAGCATGAAGCGCGTCATCACGAACGGAAGAACAGGGATAACTCAGATCATCCACGAGCATATGTGGTACTTGTGGGTCTAGAAAGATTCACTCGGATTCTCATCCAACCCCTTGCATGAAGAGTCAATTGTAGCAAGATTCTCTGAGTTCTCCTGTAGATATTTTTTCGCAACTACCCAGAGCACCTGTATACGAATCTGTCGATATGTAGAGAATATGTCCGACTGCATGACACATAGGATTTCCATGGTCACAATACCTCTTTCCCATTTTCTCGATAGTTGCGAGACTCGAATGTTCTATATTCTCAGATGAGTATGGTTCACCGAAGTCTCGGAGTACTGCTTCACCGACAACTCCATGGATACATCCTGCTCCGCATGTATTGGTACATTTTGCGAGAGCATTTTCCATACCAGATGATCGATCAAATGTCTTTGCTCCAATAGTGTGAGCAATCGCATGGCAGTTATTGCTGATCGCTTCTGGAGTATGTAGGTTCGTCAGGAAATCCATAAAATCCTGAGTCGAGGTGGTATCCAAAACGATTCCTGTTGTTTTCTTGATACAATCCCAATCCGTCACTGTACCTGTGGCAGTATCATGATAGCAATACATGAGCGTGCCCGGAGATCCAGGAGGATAGAGAGGTATCTGCA
>JANPGO010000039.1:0-20112 GCA_031423995.1 Candidatus Altimarinota bacterium
AGCAGTTGATCACTGAGGAATACTCAAGAAAGATAGTAAAGAGGAAAGCCAAGTATTTGGCACTTGAAGGTTACAACGTAAACAATAAAAAAGCAGTTGTGGATGCAACTGCTTTCGTGAAAAACATGAAGAGATACCTTGCTCGAGTTTCTAAGACATTTAACAGAAACTCAATCATCTGCTTCATAGGAGACTATATGAAAAAAGTGAGGAAAATCTACTGGAATCTCGAGAAAGTAACTCAGAAACCTCAACTTTCTGCACAGTTAAGCCTCGGGTTCTAGGGAGAAATGGAAAATTTTGGGGGGATTTTAGCTCACCAATAAATATTCGAAAACGAATTTCATTCAAAATTCACATCTATTAAAACAAATTTTTCCTTTTCTCTTGGGAAGTCAATATTTGTAAACGAGCTCTTAAAGAAATTTGTTTGAGAGATTCGTAGATTATTAAACTTTAAGTTACCCCAAATTCAACTTTTAAAAGAATTTTTAAGAACAAATAAATTTTCAATTATTAATCAAGTGCTGTTTATCTCAAAATAATCAATACTTGAACTAAAAACACTAAACAAAGGCATTGTTTCAATCTTATCACTATAGTTAAAAAGAGAACAATAGCCTGATTTTATATTTGATAGATATATCTTAGAACTACTAAAATCTGTTATTTCTATTCGTCATATTTTCGAAGCATTTGGTAGAGAAGATAACCATAGTGTAGGGAACCCACTTAATCTTACATTGTTTGCACTATTCGTAATATCGACATATAACTCTGAACACTCAGGAACATCTGATTTCATTACTGTAATATCTGATAGATTTTCATGTGCCACTATCCATAGCCGATTTATGACTATAAACTCAACATCATCAGAACATATACTTATGTCATTATACGAACAATGAACCCTAAGTTCATTTATAATAATAGTATCAACTTTTCACTTTATTTTTTCAATTCAAATGTGAATTAGCCTTTTTAAGTATAAATATCATTTTTTTACAATCTCTTCTTCAAAAGAAATAACATTCCTATTATTATCAATATCAAACTGAATTATCCCTTCCCTATTGATATGTATAACTAATTTATCAATATTCATTTTACTAAATTACAAATCTCTCACCATTATAGGCAGGAGATAGTTTTTGTATAGAGATTTTGAAACGAGTTCATGAAGATTGGAAATAGGGCAGATTCTTCGCTTCTCTCAGAATGACAGAGGTACTGATATTATGATAGAATCTTTTCATGTGAGATTATGAATATCGGATCCGAACAGAAAAGAAAAATCCCTCCGATTGCTCGAAGGGATTTTGATTGATTCCTTAGCGTGATGTGTATGGCATCATGATGAGCGATGAGCGCTGGTTCTGGAGCGTATCACGGAGTTTGATATAGGCAGGAGTATCGAAGGCATCGCCTGTTTGGATCTTGCGTCCGAGGTAGTTGATGATGAGATCATAGCTGATAAGTTGTCTGATCATGGAACGTGATTTGCTGATCTCGGCTCAGATCGCATCGGCTGCTTCACTGATGGTCTGCCCTTCGATGAGGTTCCCGACCCAGGCAAGTGTTGCTTCACGTTTGCGAAAGTTGATACTCGGAGCAGTGACTTGAGCAGTAAGTGGAGTGATCTGCATAGTGGATAGAGTATTCCCGACCTGGAGTGTTCTCGATGTGAGCAGATCATTCATGACACTCTTGCTCGAGAAGATACTATTTCCAACGAGAGAGCTTCATCCACCACCTCATGATGATCCACTGGTGATCGGAGTTCCTCCCCCAACTGATCCTCATGAGGATGGTACAGTCATCGCACCGAGGGCAAAGGCTGAGAAGTGATTGGTTGTGAAGGTACAGAGATTATTCCTGACGGTACAGGTCGCGATATAGACGAAGACTTGTCCGATGGAATCGGCTCGGTAGATTGGGATCGTTGTTCCACTCTGTGCGACAACCGGGATAGTCACGGTCGCGAGCTGACCCGAGAGGGCGAGTGAGGCTACAGGACTTCCGATGATCTCGATCCTCGATGCAGTGATTCATCCACTCGAAGTGGTGACAACATTCGATCCTGTATACGTCTCTGCAGCATGGAGGACTCCATCCCACGTTCCTGATGCGGTGATGATCTTCAGGTTCTGTGTAGGGATCTCGACACTGACATTAGTTGCATTGTTGACGAGGATGATCTTTCCACTCGCAGAACTCCCTGTGAATATGACACCTGTCGAAGATGCATTGTTCACATAGGTTTCACCAGAGACGATAACACTTCCTGTGAGGGTTTGAGTGACGACTTTCGGTGTATGGAAACTATAGACATACGAAGCATGATCATCTTGGAACCATTGTCACTGAAAGGAAATAGTATAGTAATACTCAGTGTCTGGACTGAGATGTTCGAAGACAATTCCACTGGCTGAATCCTCTCTATTGACCCCACTTATTCGTGTATCTGTGACATCAGGAAGACCGAGAATGAAGACAAACCAATTGTATATCGCCCCTCGTGGATTGTAGACATGTGGATCAAAGTAGCCAGGTCATGGGATCAAGCTGAGTTCATAGGCACGATTGATATAGCCTCGAGTGGTGGATGAGAGATCTCCGAGATTCGTGAATCCATTGTCT
This sequence comes from Candidatus Altimarinota bacterium, assembly GCA_031423995.1. Classification (GTDB taxonomy): domain Bacteria; phylum Patescibacteriota; class Gracilibacteria; order BD1-5; family UBA2023; genus STC-74. The sequence goes on from JANPGO010000039.1 coordinate 2,644, forward strand.
ACGAGACTAGGAGTATACCCAAGTGACTTGAGGATGATGACAAGTGCTTCCGAAGTGTCTATCATGGTATCAGGAGAAAAATGAGCAAGACGTGTATCAATGACTCCTGCATTTGCAAGCGCTTCGATCGCTCCACATGCTCTGACTCCTCCGGTCATCGTTCTATTCACGTCAGCGAATACATCTCCACGGCATGATGTCGGCGTATATCCTCCGAGCTTGGCAGCAATAGGAGCAATCTCCCATCGAGCCATGGTATTCGATAGATCATACCCACTTTCCGTTGGAGATGATGGGATGGCTCCAGCCTGAGCAAGCGTTGCAGCTTCTATATAATATCATGATTCCCCATAGAAGTATGGTGTCTTCGAGATCGTACTGAATACGGCAGTATAATCCTTTCCCTCCCCAAATATTTTCACAGTCGATTCACCAGAGAGGACATATCTCTGTGAGAGAAATGTTGGATGTACCACAGCACTGAGAAGATTCAGGAGATTGAGTCGTCTGACTGATTGGACTTTATCTATAAGAGAAGGTGTATAGTCTCATGTATTCATGATGATGTTTTTGAGTTCCCACGGTGAAAGATCTGGATTGATACTCTGAGCAAATGCTGCTGCTCCTGCTACATGTGGTGTTGCCATGGAGGTTCCATCGAGATAAGCATAACCATCGGTTCTCTTTGTATGGTTGATGGCAATATCCTTCAGGAGACATCCATAATTATTTGTTCCTGATCATGTTGTTATCCATTTGAGGCGCATCTCAAAATTCTGAGATGCATTGATCGCATCCATGACACGATATGAGAGAGGATATGCACCGTAGCTTCCAAGATGTCCGTCGATTTCGAAGTCTTGTCAGTTGTCTGAATAATAATGAAGGGAAGAGGCATCTATGCTATCGAACTTGGTGAAGAGTCCACCAGTGCTGATGAGAATATCGATCCGATCATTTGAGTCATAGTACGCAGGAGTATCACACCATGCAGTCAGAGAAATGTCTGCGATATTTTTTGCATCATTTGGGATAGATTTCTGGATATAGCTCGATTCCCCCGAAACATATGGATTCCTCGTATCTCCCCAGAGTGCACCTGAGAGATCAACCGTTGAACCACTGATGACTATATTCGATCGCTTCGCCCATGTTTCTGGAGCAGCACCGACTTTTTTCACCCATCCATTGGCGTAGCTGATCGCTACTGCTTCTCCACTGACATAGTTTTCCTCGAAGAAGGTACTATAGATATTTTCTCCTGGTGCTGCTATGTGGACGCTTCCTGTTCCATAGTTTGAGAAACTACTTAGTTGATCGTTCGAGTCAGTTGCAGCGACAGCGATAACATTCTGAAGGGCTGGAATCAATACTGAACCAGAGAGGACAATTTCTCGATCGACGATCGCTTCCCCGGAGACCATGATATCAGATCCATATCCGGCAGGGATCGTCCGATAGATATTATTATCACTCGCTTCATTGCCTGCTGCAGCGACAAAGAGTCCTGGAAAGTCCTGAATCGCATTGTACATGAGGAAATCGAAATCACTGTATGTTGTCGAAGAATCCGACCCTCAGAAACTCGCATTGATGACACGGGCTCCATTATTTCGAGCAAAATTAATTCCACGAATAATATCAGACGTACTTCCAAACCCACCGTCATTGAGTACTTTCACCGCCATGATCTGTACATGAGGTGCAATTCCTGTGACACCAGTTCCATTGTTTGCAACCGCACCGATCGTTCCTGCAACATGCGTTCCATGTCAGAAGTGATCGAGAGGATCCATATCATCATAGGCAAAATCATATCCATGCATACAACCTCCTATATACATCCCGGTATCTGAGAAACAGTTGGTTCCATCCCACATATTCGCAGCAAGATCAGGATGCATATAATCAACTCCCGTATCGAGAACAGCAACGATCGTTCCAGTGGCAGTGAATCGGCCACTTGCATAGGCCATTGCTTCCGGATAGTCGATATCCGCATCAATCGTTCATGTGATAGAATTTACACTCTGTCACTGATTATCGAGACCCCAGAGATTCGAGAAGCTTCCATCATTTGGGAGACTGCGACCAGTATAGCTCAGTGGAACGAATTTCTTCGAAAGAACTTTCGATTTCGACGAGACATCAAGGAGTTTGTAGACGAAGTTTTTCTGGACATGTTGTACACGTGGATCTTGTTTCAGGGTAGAGATCGTCTCATCGATCTGAGCATCATGTTCGAGTGTCGTCGTGAATTCGATACTTGGAGTCATCACTGACTGATTACTTCCAGTATCTGCTGGGAGGGCCATGACGGCAATATTTTGGTCTCCGAGAGTTTCTGTAGTGGTCATACCATGCGCTTCAGCCACTGCATCGACTAAAGTCTTGCCATCAGTACTCTCGACATCGACGGTTTCAGGCTTGAATTCCACGAGGATCTGATCCCGTGGCGTTGATGAGGCAATCTGCATATTCTGCCTTTCATTTCTCCTCATCGGCTCGACGGATTCATCACTTGATACAGCTGGAGGAACTTTTGATTGAGCAATTTCAATAATACTACTTCATGTATCGGAGGTATTTGTTGTCACCACGATCTCTGCTATTCCCGTCTCAGTCTGTCCTGATCCTGATAGTTTCGCTTTACCTGTGTCCGAGAGAGCAGGATGAGTTTCTGGTACTATCGTTCCCGTTTCAACTGGAGGGAGAGGAGTTGGTATCACTGGTTCTGATTATAGGGTAGAGGTATCAGAACCCCCTGTGTCTACAATTGTTGGTTCATCTGCCCAAAGTCACATCGGAAGGAATGTCTGTGAGACAATGAAGGTGAAACAGGTTACTTCAGCAATCAGGATTCGAATGGAAGAGTTCATGGGAAGAATTTATGAATAGTAAAATAATCCTAACATAAGAAATAAAAAATTGCAAATATTTTAATTTTTATTATCTGCAATAGAAGTAAGAGGGAAGAAAAATAAAAAATTTCCTCTAAATTTAAGGAGATTTTTCATTGGAATATGTAACTTAGTTGGATTTTTTTGATAATTTTTTGTATCAAAGAAATCCATGAACAGATTCTTCGTTTCACTCAGAATGACAAAACAAATCACTATTCTGAGATTTTTACCTTTATCTTAGACTATTTTCCACCCTTCTTTCTCTCCCCTTCCGTGAGCCACTTCTTGCGGAGGCGGAGGTTCTGAGGAGTAACCTCGACGAGCTCATCTTCACCGATATAGTCGAGACAGTCCTCGAGGGTCATCTGGCGGATCGGAGTGAGGCGGATAGCTTCATCTGTTCCTGATGCTCGCATATTGGTGAGCTGCTTGTTCTTCGTTGCATTGACCACGAGGTCTCCACCCTTCAGGTGTTCACCGATAATCATCCCTTCATAGAGCTCCGTCGTCGGATCGATGAGAATCGGACCACGTTCTTCGAGCTTCCAGAGTGAGTATGCCATAGCGATACCAGGATTTCCCGAGATCATCGATCCGACATCACGCTTCTCGATCGGACCACGGAAGTCATCATAGTGTGAGAATGACGAATAGATAATCCCCTCGCCCTTCGTCTCGATGACGAATCGTGAGCGGAATCCGAGAAGTCCACGAGTGGGTACTTCGAACTCCATATTGGTGATGCCATTGACGGTATTCATATTCTTACAGACTCCCTTGCGCTTTCCGAGCATTTCGAAAATCGTACCCGAGCGATCCTCGGGAACCCACATGACGACATTCTCGATTGGTTCTTGTTTTTTCCCTTTCACTTCATGGAAGATGACCTGAGGACATCCGACCTGGAGCTCGAATCCTTCTCGGCGCATCGTCTCGACGAGGACAGAGAGGTGGAGTTCTCCACGACCTGATACGACGTAGCCATTTCCATCAGAACCATCGAAATCGATCTTGAGTCCTACATTCATCTCCATTTCTTTCTCAAGACGCTCTCGAATCTGACGAGACGTGACGAACTTTCCTTCCTTTCCAGCAAATGGAGAGTCATTGACCATGAATTCCATCTTGAGCGTTGGCTCATCGACGGTGATCGCTGGCATTGCTTCCGTATTGGCATCGGTTGAGACGGTTTCTCCAACATAGATATCAGCAATACCAGCCAGTGTGATGATATCGCCTGCTTCTGCTTCATCGACTTCAACCTTCTTGAGTCCGAGAGTGGTATAGAGCTTGGAAATCTTTCCAGTACGGCGTACACCATCATTCCCGACAATCGTGACGGTTTGACCGACCTTTGCCTTCCCTTCGTAGACACGACCGACACCCATACGTCCGACATAGTTGTCGTAAGCGAGGTTCGCAATCTGCATCTTGAATGGTTTGGTTGTGTCATTGGCTGCTTCTGCGACCTGTTCGAGGATGGTATCGAAGAGAGGAGAGATATCTTTGCGTTCATCGGTCATATTGCGGATCGCGATCCCCTCTCGGGCGATCGCATAGACGATACGTCCGTCCGTGATATCGAGCTGTTCATCCGTTGCACCGAGCTGGATAAAAAGGTCAAAAAGCATATCCACAACCGCTTCTGGCTGAGCTGTTGGCTTGTCGATCTTGTTGATGACGATGATCGGCTTGAGCCCGAGTTCGAGTGCCTTCTTCAGGACGAATTTTGTCTGAGGCATTGGTCCCTCGTATGCATCCACGACGAGACAGACACAGTCTACCATACGCAGTACTCGCTCGACCTCAGAACCGAAGTCTGCATGTCCTGGAGTATCGACGATATTAATCTTCACATCCTTGTATATGACAGCAGTATTCTTCGCATAGATCGTGATCCCGCGCTCACGCTCTTGATCATTGGAATCCATGATCGTGGTTCCGACATCTTCATTCTCACGGAAGGTTCCTGATTGCTTCAGGAGGGCATCCACGAGGGTGGTCTTTCCATGGTCGACATGGGCGATGATGGCAATATTGCGGAACTTGCGAGTTGCTGACATGAGAAAATAATTACAAAATACTCCCGTAATTCGGGAAATCTGGCTCGAGTATATAGAAAAATAACGAAAAGCAAGTTTTATTGTGAATGAAATATAAATTTTGACAATTATTGGAATTGAATATTCTGAGAATTACGAATTACCGAAATAATATCATGTCACTCACTTCTTCTAGCCCAGCAGTAATCGATTTTTCTGTACAGGCAGAGCTTGCATATATCGCATGAGCTCTAAACATTCCAAAGAAAGATATTAGGATTCTCATTGAAGATAAGTGAACAGATGTAGATATACGACGGGCATGAGAAATTCTTGATCTAATTCTATCTCGAATTGAGGCTATAGGTAGAAGAAAACAGAGTAGTATGGTAGTCTCCAGTTCAGTTTCTCAGAAGATTCAATTAGATGCCCTTACTTTTTTCGATCAATATGCCTGAAAAGTATGGGATGAGATAAAATCAAAGAGACCAGAGCAAAAAGTGAAAATTCTCATGCGACTTAGTCAATTACATACATTTCTTCCTCAAACACTTGATGAATGGCTTTTCTGGAGTGGGAACTGGACGAGATGTTTGGATGAACTCCATGCTATTGCTAGAACAAAGACCCACTGAGAAGAAGCAATATTTTGATGGAAATTTATTAACGATATCGTTCCTATGCTTCGAGATAATTCAAGGCATCTCGTAGAATCCGACTGAAAAGATGGTTTACCAAAAGATATTTATTGAGTCTATCAAAAATTAGGTGAATGATGAATTCAGGTCATTAATTTTATATGTGTCCAGATTGAGGCACGAGCGCGTATTGCTGAATGAATCACAAAAGGAATAGAAATTCCCCATCCCGTTCGTAGATGATTAAGGAGAAGACCAGCTGACACGCAAACTATTCCTTTATTTCTAGTTCATTCTGGTAATACTCAAGCTCATGCAGTTTCAGAATGACGGACTCCAAATTTTGCTCTCCTGCGCCAGAGGGTATCAACAAGCACTACCCGGCTTACTGATCAGAAAATTACTTGATGAGTTCAATTACTAAAAGAAGATTTATGAGCGAGGGGTATCTCGACCGAAGAGATCTCATCAGAATCGTTGATAACCACTTGATTCTGAATCCTCGTATACTCAGCGAGATTTAAATACTCTGGGTTTTATATACAAAATGCTGAAATTCTCGATGAAATTCTGAGTAAAATAAATGATGAACTATGATAAGTTTTGCGATTTTCCAGAGAATCTGCTACCATAGTTCCATAACCATTTGGACTTATGCCACGCGAAATCGAACGCCAATACATCGTCAATACGGAAAATCCAGACTGGGAAAAGCTCAAATGAACGCTTCCCGCAAAGAAGATCGTCCAGGCGACGATCCATCAAGGCGAGGGGAATAAGCTGCGAGTCCGACTCATCGAAGATATGAAAACTGGGGAGAAGAGTGCGGCCTTCACCTTCAAGGTAGCAATGAAGACGAAGAAACATGAGCCAAATATGCGAGATGAATACGAGTGGGCAGTCCCCTATCGAGTGGCACTCTATATCATGATCGGACACTCTGATGTGACGAAGATCCGCTATGAATACCGTCATACGGATGGGAAGATCTGGGAATTCGATGAGTACCAAGGACAGAATGCAGGCATCGTCCTCGCTGATATCGAACTGAAAGTCCTCGATGAGAAATTCGACCTCCCTGTACTCCTCGGACAAGAGGTCACCAAGAATAAAAAAATCACCAATAATTCCTTCTCTCAGCATCCCTATGCGAACTGGTCGAGTGAGGAAAAGGAATGGTATGAGACACTGAAGCTCTCCAAGTAAGTATTATTTTTACTGCGGAGGTATGTAGAATATATTCATATCTTTTGAATAGAAATACACCTATTGAATACGCAAGAGTCATGATGATATATTCACTTGCAATAAAAATCTGAAAAAATAGAATTCCGCTATATCACTACTTTTTTCTTATGAAAAAATTTCTTTTTTCTTTTGTCTTGCTCGTCGGGATTTTCTTCTCATGGAGCAGTTTCGCTGACCAACCTACAGGGCAAGGAACGATGAATACAATTACACAATTTGTGAACTCCATGGCAGACAATGGCCTTATAGATGCAGATGTTGCGAGGTATAGAATCGGATACTACCACGATCAGATATTTCTCAATGGTACGAACCTTATGGCTGTGATGACTGGGAGTGAAGACTGGGCACGAACCGAACTCTCGAATCGTATCAGCAAGAGGCTCTATATGCTGAAGGATCAGTGATACCTGACCAAAGAGAAATATGATACATATCTCAAGAATTACGCGAGTATAGCGAGTACGGGAAGTATCATGGATATTTGAAAAAAATATAAGGATTTCGTCAGTTTCGAGAAAGATATACAGGAGAATGAAATCTCACGAACACAAGAAGCTCTCTATAATAAATTCAAAGATCGTCTCACTGAACTCCTCAAAGCTCGCAGAATCACTCAAGAAAAGTATGCTATTTGGCTTGATAAGATATACACCAAAGTATATCAGTACAAATCTGATCCGAACCTCATGTCTGCAGAGTTTGAAGAAGAAGCAGCAAGATATACAGAGATCCTTCCTTGTACTCCATGTTCCTCAGACTGTACCTCGGGCACACAGAATCAGGACTGTATGAAGATATATCTGATAAATCCAGATCTCACTAAGGCAGTCCAGAGTCAATATGGGAAATCCTATGAAAAGATGACTCTGAAGACGCTCCAATCAACCCTCGCGCGAACCAGACAACTCGAAAAGAAATATCCAGAGTGATCCAAGGACAGGCTCAAGATCCAACTCCAGGTCGTATTCCTCATACAGGAGATAGCAAAAAGAAATACCACCCCTACTTCAGTGAAGAAATAGTTATCCGGGTATCTCTGAACATATTTCTCCTATTCCTTGACAAGAGAGTCTCTGTAGATACAATCCACCTATGACTCGCAAGAATCTCCGCACATACCTCGTTCCGCCACCCCTTTTGACTCTCAAAAGGTAGTTTTTGGATACAAACCATCAAAATCCCCCTTGAGAGTCATACTTCTTGGGGGATTTTTCTCTGTTTGAGATATATTTTTTACTCTATACATTTATGGGACCACAATCATAAAAATCTGAACAGAATCACTTTCAGATTTCACATCATCAAAAAAAATCGAGATACTCATCGAATCAATCGCAGAGAAGATACAACAGTGAGTCCATATACTCCTCGTCACTTCCTGAGCAGTTCAATATGGGAGAATAGTACTCTGAAGACAAAAACTTCCAGATGAGAATACAGCCCTTTTGGCAGCTCTGGGTTGGGATACACTTATCTGACTCTATAGGCAAAGATTCCTTTCCCTTGGCATTCATACTGCAGGATTTCTCCTGACGCATGCGGATATTGAGGATTATCCAGAACGTAGATGAATACTCAAGGAAACCATTAATGAAGCTTGGAAGCAATGAATGGTAGTCATAGTGAATGAACATGATGCTCTATCGATTGCAAAAATCGATAGAAGTAAGCGAGGAGAAGACAATGATAGAAATGCTCTCATGCTTTCGCAGGTTTTCGGAGCAACGGCACTCTACTTGATAACCAATACAAATGGCGTCTATCGAGATTATAGGGATAGTTCAACGAGAATAGCAACCATAGATCATCTCGACATGACGGATATATACATAGATGAACTCTGCTGAACTCAATCTACTACCTGAACTGGATGAATGCGTTCAAAACTCATGGTTGCACGAGAAGCATCAGAGTCCTGAATCAGTACACATATTGGGAACGGTATAGATTCTGGCATTCATGATACTCAGTCTTGAGGGACAACTATTCTGGCAAAACAAATATCACATACCTAAACTTCATATTTTCCCTTCCGAAAAATACTTTTTTCCCTATACTCTTCTACAATCTAAATTTACTTCTATGCTCTTTCTCTCTTCTCTCCCATTCAAAACACAGAAATCTATCCCATCGGGTTCTGATAACCGTGGGACAGGACTCCTCCTCCAGGCGGGGATGATCCGTATGACCCTCGCTGGTGCCTACTCATTCACGACCCTTGGACTCAGAGTCCTTCGCAAGATCGAGGCAATCGTCCGTGATGAGATGGATATGATCGGTTCACGCGAAGTCCTCATGACCGCCCTCGGATCCAAGGAATCCTGGGAAAAAACAGGTCGCTGGAACGATGTCGATGTCCTCTTCAAGCTCCCAGGTGCTGAGGGTCGCGAATATGCACTCAATCCAACCCATGAAGAGGTCGTTACACCACTGGTCGGCGAATTCATCCAGTCCTATAAGGATCTCGATCAGTGCAGTGTCTACCAAATTCAGTGGAAATTCCGCAATGAGAAGCGTGCAAAATCAGGACTCCTCCGCGGACGAGAATTCCTCATGAAGGATGCTTATTCATTCCACCGGTCGCAGGAAGAATTGGATACCTATTTCGAGGTCATGCATGGCGCCTATGATCGTGTCTTTGAACGGCTCGGTATCAGTGATTCTACATACTATACCTTCGCATCAGGATGAGATTTCTCGAAGTATTCCTATGAATTCCAGACGGAGCTCGGAATCGGGGAAGATGTGATCTATGTCTGTGATGCCTGTGGACAAGCCCACAATAAAGAGATTGTCACAGAGGGGAATTTCGAGTGCGTGAGCTGTCAATGACATACCTACACTCTGAAGATCACCTCCGAAGTAGGGAATATTTTCAAACTCTGATCTCGTTTTTCTGATGCATTTGACGTCAAATATCAGGATAAAGATGGATCGATCGGACAGGTCGTCATGGGATGTTATGGGATCGGGATTTCTCGTCTCATGGGGGTGATTGCCGAGAAAATGAATGATGATCGTGGACTCATCTGGGCACCATCGATCGCTCCCTATACGCATGTTATCATTGTCATAGGAGATCATCTCAGAGAAGCGGTCACACTCGGTGAGTCTCTCGAAAAACAAGGACATGAAGTCATGATCGACGATCGAGATACAGGATTCGGTCAGAAGGCATGGGATGCGGATCTTCTCGGTATCCCACACCGTGTCGTCGTGTCAGACAAGACGATCGAGAAGGGAGGCTATGAATTCAAGAATCGAAAGGAGACCGAAGCACAGATTATTCCTTATACATTTGCCTAGATGATTGACCGAGTTATTAGCAAGGGAATTTTCTACAAACAAGATGGGACAATCCTCATCCAAGAACGGAAGGATCTTGGGAAGGATGCCTATGATGTCTGACTCTTCTGAGGTGCTTGTAAAGATGATGAATCACCTGAAGATACACTCATTCGTGAGATTCGTGAAGAACTCAATATCGATCTCACCACCCAGGTTTTCGAAAAAATAGGGCATACGATCCATACGGATCATAGAGATCAATGACTCGAATTTTTCATCTTTGCGATTCCTTGGGATGATCGTTTTGAGCGAGACTTCATGATCCTCGAAGGCTCGTGGTATTATTGGCTCACACCAGAAGACTTCCTCCGTATGCATACCTATCCGATTCACCATATCCATATAGAACTCTTTCTCACCTACCTCCAGACCAAAAATCCTCATGCGTAAAACTCTGTTCATTCTCTCATTCACGATCCTTATCCTTGCCTTGCCCTGGTTCATCCTCTCATGGATGGTACGAGGTGAGCTCTATCGTGATGTTGCAAAAATCCCTGAGCGCGAATATTGACTCCTCCTGGGAACATCGCCTTCCTCGTGATCAGGGAGAGTTAATCTCTTCTATATTACCCGTATCGAGGCAGCCAAAATGCTCTATGAACAAGGAAAGATTCACTATATTCTCGTCTCAGGCGACAATGGTACGCGAGAGTACAATGAACCTATCATGATGAAGGATTCTCTCATCCGTGCAGGAATTCCAGAGAGTGCCATTACGCTCGACTATGCTGGATTTCGTACCCTTGATTCGGTGGTCCGAGCGAAGGAAATATTCTCTCTTACGGGAGGCATTACAATCATTTCTCAGCCATTTCAGGTCGAGCGTGCTCTCTTCGTCGCTCGCAATCATGGGATTGATGCGATCGGGTTCGGGGCGGCGAATGTGAGTCTCATGATCGCTCCACGAGTCTATGTCCGTGAGATCTTTGCTCGGTGGCTTGCCTTCTTCGATGCTTGGGTTGGTACAGAGCCTATTGTTCTCGGCGATCCAGAAACTATCCCTTCAGAATAATTTTTTATGAAAGACCAAATTCTCACCTCTCTTCGTATCGAGAAGCTTATCTTCGGTGGGAAGTGACTCGCAACCGCACCTGATGGACGAAAAGTAATTATTACCTGATGATGCATTCCTGAGAGTATTGTCAATGTTCGAATTCTCAAGACTCGCAAGTCTCACTATGAAGGACAAGAACTTGATGTGGTGATTCGATCTCCCCTCGAAGTTCCTCTTCCAGAAGGATTTCAACTCTACGGTTGAGCGAAGTGGCTCACGATCGGCTATCCTGATCAGCTGAAGATCAAGGAGTGACAGGTGTGAGAGGCATTTTATGGGATACTCAAGTGGCTGAATGACTTTTGTCATTCCGAATGAAATGAGGAATCTCTTTCAGAATCATCTTCTCAGAATGAAACTCTTTCCTCCTCGAACGTGAAGGGAAAAGAGATGTACCCACAAGGGGTATACTGACTCCCTACGGCATGACAAAAAATACATTTACCAATTTTTCACCCTATCATTCCATCACCAGAGATCTACGGTTACCGAAATAAGGTCGAGTTCTCATGGGGAAAATATATCTCTGATCGCGAAGGAATTCATGATGATTTTCGATTCGGATTCCATGCTCAGGGACAATTCGATCGGATCATCGACTGTACTTATTGTGCTCTTGCAGATGAGGAAATCAATTCCATCTTTCACGATGTTGATACATTTTCTCGAGATTCTGGACTCCCGACCTATGACCCGAAGACACAGCTCTGATTCTGGCGACACTTCGTCGTACGAAAGGGAAAGAAAACAGAGGAGATTATGTTGGTGTTTTCAGTAAACGGATTATCCTGAAAGGATAAAACAATTGATTCAATTTTCACAAAAATGGTTCAACAATTGACCGAAAAATACAAAAGCATCACATCGGTCTATTTTCTCGAAAACACAGGACGAGCCGATATTGTCACGGGAAATCCCGTACTCCTCTTCGGATCTCCGAGTATTACCGAAGAGCTCCTCTGACTCACCTTCGAGTTACAGCCAAAGTCATTCTTCCAGGTGAACACTCTCTGTGCAGAGAAGCTCTACTCAACAGTTATAGATCAACTTTTTTGTCATCCTGAGCGAAGCGAAGGATCCAGGGACATGGATTCTTCGGTTTTACCTCAGAATGATGACACACAGAGACAAAAGAAGGTTTTACTCGATCTCTATGCAGGAACTGGAACTATCGGGATTCTCCTCTCGAAATACTTCGAAAAAGTCTACTCTGTCGAGCTAGTCGCCGATGCGAGCACGGATGGAGAGAAAAATGCGGACAGAAATGGTATCACAAATGTGGAATTCGTAAATGCGAAAGTAGAAGATTTTGTAAAAAAAGTCGGTTCGGAATTCAAAATTAACAATTCAAAATTAACAATTATTATTGATCCTCCTCGTGATGGGATGCATCCATGAGCCCTCCCGAATATCATCTCCTTCGGTGCTCGTGAGATCATCTACGTTTCCTGCAATCCAGCAACACTCGCTCGTGATCTCGAGTTCCTCATCGGAAAGACTCGTGATGAGAAAACAGTATCTCTTCCGAAATATAGAATCACTGACGTCGTCCCAGTCGATATGTTTCCCCATACGCATCATATCGAGACGGTAGTCAGACTCGAAAAAATATAAGTCCTATGCCTTCATTCCTCCTCCTTGCATCCTGAAAATCTCCCTTACGGAATGGTGATGTCCACTATCCTTTCCGAGTCGATTCAGATTTTCTTGCGTGGACGGATATGGATATCGAGGGAGCGATCCTCCTGAAGGCGCTTCCCGATGGAGAAGAAGTACTCTTTTTCGATGAACCAACCGAGTTCCAGCGACTCTGGGAAAGTATTCGGTGGGATACAAGAAGTATTCGTGCGTCTGGATTTGCGGGAAAAATCCTTCCTCGAGGGAACATTCGAGCATATATTGATGGACTCGATGGAGAATTTCTCCTTCCAGAACATACAGTGAGTTCGACGGAAAAAGAATATGAATTTTTACGTGAGATTCTCGCAGGGAGACATGTATCTTCTGCCGATCGATATCTTATCCAGAAGCGCCTGTATAAATCAGTCGAAGATAGGGAGAAAATGCAACATTGTATCCAGATCACGAATCAGGTCTATCAGTATCTGGTCGAACATGTTCGCCCATGAATGTATGAATATGAGATCGAAGCGATGATCGCGTATCAGTTCCGTCTCTATCGATGAATTGAGGCATTTCCTTCGATTGTTGCGAGTTGACTGAATGGGTGTACACTTCACTATTCGGCTCTTGATCGACAAGTATGTGAGGGCGATCTTATCTTGATCGACTTCGGGATCGAGTTCGATGGATATGGTGCTGATATTTCTCGAACATTCCCTGTCTCTGGAGTATTCACTCCGAGACAACAAGAAATCCATGATGCCGTCATGGAGGTGAAACACTTCGCTGAATCGATTCTCAAACCAGGTATCACTCGAAAAGAGTGGAATATTGCAGTGAAGGAATATATGTATCGTATCTGTGAAAGACTTAAACTTCCAAATATTGAAAAATACGATACAATTTCGAATCCCTATTTCCCTCATTCTATCGGACATTTTCTCGGGATTGATACACATGATGTCGGCGATACGAATTTGCCTCTCGCTCCAGGGATGATCATGACGATCGAACCGGGGATCTATATTCGAGAAGAATGAATTGGAATCCGAGAAGAGGATGATTATCTCATTGTAGAGAGTGGTTGTGTACGGCTCTAGTTGAATTCGAACTCTGCGAAGAGTGGATAGTGGTCTGACGTCTTGATCGTGTAGCCGACTTCTGCATAGAGTGGAGTGACTCATCGATAGAGAATATGGTCGAGCTTCAGCATCCGGTGATCATTCTCGGGTATGAGCCACGTGAGACCCAGTTCTTCGGCAATTCACCCGAGCATTCAGAAACGCTTCTTGCTCCACGTATTGAAGTCGCCTGCCCAGATCATTGGTCACTCATGATCTTGGATCGCCTCGAACACTGCTTCAATCTGCCTGAGAAATGGTTTTCCAAAATTGAAATTCATCGCATGGGTATTGACGATCAGGAGTTTCTCCTCCCGCCCAGCAATATTGATGAGACTGATTCCTGTTGCTTTCGGAGTGCGAAGTATCGGTTCACGATCCGTGGTTTGGACGATCGCGAGGATTTTTTGTCGATATTTTGATCCAGTGAGTACTCCTGTCTCTCCCTGATTGCGCCAGAGGGTAAAGCTCCGAAAAAATTCCCAATTGAATTCAGTGATGCTCTTCCAGATAGTTGTCCACGTTTCTGAGAGGACCGCTTCTTGCATGAGGACGATATCAAAATCGCGAAATATTTTTTCTATATCTCGATGCAGTTTTTTGGAGAGGCATTTATGAACATTCCAGACACAGATGCGAAACGATGATTCTATGGCTTCAATCTCCGGAATTCCGAAGGTGAAGGTATTATGTGTTTTCATTGGGTTTGGATTCTGTCAAACTATGTTGTATGGATTGAATATAACAGAAGATGACGATTTTTGCAATCATTTTTGGATTTTTTCATTTTTTGACTATAATACACTTCGATTTCTCACCCTCACACCTATGAAAAAATGACTGCTCACTCTCTTCGCTGGATATGCTGCTGGAATTGCCATAGCGATGAAGTTTCGAAAAGATAAAGCGAAAGAAAATCCAAATCTCGTCCCTGCTGATTCTTCAGTCGAGGGATTCATCAGTGAAGTCGTCGATATCCATCGAGTCGCTTTCGATGAAGCCAAGAAATTTTTCGATGAGCACTTCGATGATGTCACAGATTTTGACTCACTCAAGTCCAAGGTCGAGAAAGTCATCGCCGGATTCATCCCAGAAATCCAGTCCAAGGTACAGACCCTCGAAGGACAAGGGGAAGTGAAGAAACAAGTAGTCCTTGATCTCATCGAGAAATCTTATGGGGAGAAACAAGCATTTCTCCAGACGGCGCATGCTCGTGCAGAGCGGTTCGTCGATGCGGGAAGTGATACGCTGAAATCCTGGATCGCAGAAATCACCAAGAAGCTCGATATCGCCTATGAGAAGCTCAAAAATGATTCTCAAAAATAACTCTCTATGATCTGCTTCCCCGCGGATCATTTTTAACACTTAATATACTCAATGTATGACACAACAAGACCCCGTACAGGATACTGCCAATGAAAATAATGAATCTCCAATGCTCGAAGAGCTGGAAGAGTTAGTATCAGAAGATACAACTGTTACTGGAGCATCAACTGGCTCAACTCCCAATGCCGATGAACTGATTCAAAACCTCCAGAATGCACTTACTCGCTCGCAGGCGGACTATCAGAATCTCCTCATGCGAGTCGAGCGTGACAAGGCTGATATGGTCCATTTTCTCTCAGCGAAGATCCTCCTCCCACTCCTCACCCAAGTCGATAACCTCGAACGCGCTGTGAAGCTCAAGGAAGGTATTGAAGGCGATACTTTCGTCGATGGTGTTCGCTCGGTCCTCGCAGGGATGCAGAAATATCTCGAGTCACAGTGAGTGACTGCATTCGTCTCGCTCGGTCAAGAAGTCGATCCTGACCGTCACGATGTCATGACGGAGATGGCGGGTGAAGCAGGGAAAGTCGTCCAAGAATTCGAAAAGGGGTATATGCTTCGAGATCGAGTTCTCCGCCATGCAAAGGTCGTAGTGGGGAATGGTAACGAATAAATAGTAATGATTAACGAGTAAATTATAGTTATCCAGTTCTTCTTGAATACGAATACAATCAATAGAATCAGAGTCTCAAAACCAAACCTAGAACTGAGCACCAAACTAACATTTTCTCTATGAGAGATACTATCCGCGAGATCCTCGCCAAAATTGAAGCCCTGAACAATGACCTGCGTGAAGAGTATGATCGGCTCTCAGAAAAATATGGTTTCTATTTTCAACAAAAAAAAATCATCTTTCTCGATCTCTTTCGGGAGAAAAACAAAATCAAAAAGATACCACTCTACCAGTATATCATTCCAAAGAATTGGAGACATGTTCGGTATATCCTCTCAATACCGTTTATCTACGGGATGTTTGTTCCAGCGGTATTTCTCGATATCTGTGTTACCATATATCAATATGTTGCCTTTCCGCTCTATTCGATCCCCCTTGTAAAGCGTTCTGATTGTATTATCTACGATCGGAAATTTCTCGATTATCTCAATCTCCTCGAGAAGATTAACTGTCTTTACTGTAGCTATATGAATGGGGTGTTCGCCTATGCGGTTGAGATATGAGCGCGAACGGAGCGTTTCTGGTGTCCACTGAAATCAGCACATAAGCCGAGATTTACCCATGGGTGGTACAAGGACTTTGCTGACTATGGTGATCCGGATGAATGGCATCAGAAGATGCAATTCGATGAGAAAATGTTCATTGATGCGTATGGGGAGCAGTGTTTCATAAAATAATCAAATAACGCTTTAAATATTTCTTTTCTAAATCTCAACTTCATGCTTCCACCACTCCTCACATCTCGTCTTCGATCCATTCTCGGAAACAATACTGATCTCGTGATGGATGCACTTGACCATGAACGCAACGGTTCTTTTCGTATGAATTTCCTCAAGTGAGATGGGATAGATGTCCTCCAGGAATTCAGTGAAAAATGAATCACAGCAGAGCCATTTGATGGTATTCCTTGAGCCTATACCTTTGACCGAACTCATGAATATGCGATCAAGGGAAGTCGAGCGTTCTATAATGGAAAGATCTATCTCCAGTCGATTGCATCAATGATCCCAGTCCTCGCACTCGACCCAAAACCGAATGAGATGATCCTCGATATCTGTGCAGCGCCTGGATCCAAGACGACACAGATGACCATGATGATGCATAATACTGGCAAAATAGTCGCCATAGAACAGAATCAGATCCGCTTTGATAAGCTGATGCACAATGCAGGTCTCCAAGGCGCGACCAATGTCGAAGGTGTGAAGCTCGATGCCAAGAAGTACCTCATAGGGGATTTCGAGACCACGGGTGATGAGATCCACAAGAAGGGAAAGTATGCGAAATATATCGAACCGAAGTATCAGAAATTCACGGACTCGGTCGAGCGAAAGATTCCGATTTTTGATCGTATACTTCTCGATGCTCCCTGTAGTGCAGAGGGTCGCATCCTTATCTCCAATGAGAAATCCTATGGATTCTGGTCGATCGAGAATATCGAGGCGAAATCAGCACTCCAGCATGAGCTCCTCACCCTCGCAGTCGCATCCCTC
>JANPGO010000040.1:0-11434 GCA_031423995.1 Candidatus Altimarinota bacterium
GATTCTTTTACGAAATTTTGGACAAATAACGATGTGATAGGTACAATCCCAACGGACATGAGATCCATGGGAGTATTCTTGGTATGTGGAGCTCATAGTTTGAAAAAAGGTTATGATGTACCTTCTAGTGTCTTTTTGCAAGGTCTAGAATATCATAACCTTTTTTCTATACAACTAATACCTTGGTAGAACCAGTGTGGTTCCACCCCCAAAGGGGGTGGATTTAAGTTTGATTAAAATATCTAAAATTGAGCTAAGTAGTATCTCTAGGAAGAAATGTGAATATTTCTCTCTTTTTCTGTAAAATCCTATTCATGATCTATATTATCAGTGGTTCTCCTCGCGGAGGCAAAACAACTCTCGCCAAGAAGCTCTCACTTCGACTCTCTATTCCATATTTTTCTACGGACTATCTGAGACTCATGCTCATACCCTACTCATCTCCATGAGTCGAGCGAGATTCTCATTTCCCTTTCGAGAAGATGTGTGATGCGTCTGGCATAGCCTCACTCTATCGAGATTACTCTGGACATGATCTTCTCGATGCTGATATCGTTGAGTCGGATTTTCTCTGGACAGGTATAGATACATTTATCTCATTCCTCCTTCAGACATGACAAGACTACATACTCGAGTGATCTCACTTCCTCCCGAGACTCGTCTCGAAATATAAGGATGAAGCATCTGTCAGAATTGTATACCTGACCAAGACTGATGAAGAAAAGATATTCGATGGGCTCGTCAACAATAGAGGGAATAATGACTGGATCGCTGACAATATACATGATGATTCGACTCTCAGGCTCGCTGCGAGTTGACTGGCTGAATATGGGAAATATTTTGAGGTAGAATCAGCGAAATACTGACTCACTTCGATTTCTACTGAGAATGATTTTTCTGAGACTCTTGAGAGGGTTCTAGACATGCTCATCGAGTAATTCTCTTGTTTTTTCGTGAGAAACAGTAGAATGCAAGAGTTTCACTTCCACACTATGACTCCCACTATCCTCTGACTCCGCACCACGATCTACAAGGTCGATGATCTCAAGCGGGCGAAAGCTTGGTATTCGAGCGCTTTTGGTGTAGTTCCCTACTTCGATGAACCCTACTATGTGGGGTTCAATGTCGGTGGCTATGAACTCGGACTCCAAAGAGAGGAGACTCCAAAATGAGAAAACATCGCGGTCTACTGGTGAGTCGAAGAGATAAATGAAGTCTATCAGCACTTCATCGACTGTGGAGCGAGTGAAGTCGAGAAACCGATGAATGTCGGTGGTGAGATCAAGGTCGCAACACTGAAGGATCCATGGAACAATCTCCTCGGATTGATCTATAATCCCGAGTTCCATCTCCCAAATTAGGTTCCAACTTTTATTCTTTTTCTATTTTTCTATGCAAGTCACTCTCCCTTGGATGACAATTCTTCTCGTTACTCTTGGCTCATTTATCTTTTCTTCTCTCTGGCATGGTCCAATCTTCGGTAAACTCTGGCAACGGATTCATCACGGAGACAAGAAAGTCTCAAATGAAGAAATGAAAGTACTCATGAAAGGTATGTGGAAACTCATGATTCCTGAGTTTATTGCGACATTTATGATCATGAATACTCTTGCCTACCTGATAAAGATCTTCCCGAATGTATCTGGGATGCAGATTGCATTCATGGTATGGTTCTGATTCCTCCTTCCTGCGAACATCAGTAGCGTTCTCTGGGGAAATGATGCAAAGAAATGGATGCTCACAAAGGTCGCTATATCCTCTATCGGACGACTCATCACCGTTCTCGGGGCGGGTTACATATTGGGTATGATGTAGTAATCTATGTCCTCACTCCTTCTTATCCTCACGATCTTCGGAATACATATCAGTGTCTGGTTCATTCCAGGACCGACATTTCTCCTGATTCTGAGGAATACGCTCATATATTGAGCTGGGCGAAATGTATGGACCGCTCTGGGTGTAAGTATGAGTAATATCGTCCATACGAGTTATTCACTCATAGCACTCCTAACTGTTTCCAGTCTTTCGACGAAATCACTCTGATACCTCCAAATACTCGGGAGTAGCTATCTGATCTATCTCGGAGTCAAGACACTTCTAAGGACACGACAGAAAGAGAAGAAAAAACCTCATGCATGAACCGAATTCGTGAGTCGATTCGAAGCATGGAAACAGTGATTCCTGACGAATATGCTGAGTCCGAAGGCTATAGTCTTTTTCCTCAGTATATTCTCGACGGTTATCGGAGAGCATATGCCATGATGGGCACTCTGAGTCCTCTGGATATGACTCCCGCTGAATTCATTTCTCATGGCGATGCTCATCGGGTATCTCTTCTCTCTCCCGATATTTAGCACGTTCTACGATCGATTCTCGAACTGAGTTCACTGGGTTCTCGGTATCCTCATGATACTGCTCGGTATTTTCATTTTCTTCTAGAGAAAAATTACTCAAAAATATAATCTCATACCCCTCCCCCCCATGTCAGAACGCCACCAAGTCATCCCGAGAACACTCTGCTTCATAGAAAACGGAGATTCCCTCCTCTTCATACAATACTCAGAGAAAAAATGAGCCATGCAGTGACTTTATAATTGTCCTGGCTGACATATCGAGCTCTCTGAGGGGATTATAGAGAATGCAGAAAAGGAGATACTTGAAGAAACTTGACTCACGGTCGAGAATACTCGACTGAAGTGAGTCATCCATATTGAGTGATTTTTCGGGAAAAACATCATGCTCTTCGTGACTCTGAGTACTGCCCGTAGCCCCGAGACTCAGGCAAGTGATGAGGGAACTCTCCACTGGATCAAGAAAGACGAAGTAGGTAGTATCAACCTGATACAAGACGTCCAGCTCATCCTCACAAAACTCGAATCAATAAATCAAAATGAAATCTTCACGGCGAAAAGCCTCTTCGATGGAAAATGATGACTTATTCGTATTGATTTTGAATAATAGCCATAATCTTACCATGACCCACCTCCTCTTCGACATTGACTGAGTCCTCATCCAGTCCTCCATGTGGAGTACTGAATATGCTCGCCGAACATGACTCGATTCACGCGTCATGAAGCCATTTTTCGTATGAATATTTCAGGAGTGCACGATCGGAAAGGCTGATCTGCGAGAGGTGATACGACCCTACCTCACCGAATGGAAGTGGGAGTGAAGTGTCGATGCCTATCTAAATGCGTGGTTTGATTTCGAGAACCAGCCTGATACGGTACTTCTCGCAAAGATACAGGAACTGAGAAAGTCCTGAATCCAGTGCTCTATCGCGACCAATCAGGAGCAATATCGGCTCGAGTATCTGAAGAAAACTATGAATTTTGAGAACCTTTTTGATGGGATATTTTGCTCCGCAGAGATGGGGTTGAAGAAACCGCAAGAAGCGTATTATCAACATATTCTCACATCGCTCAATATCCATCCCAGTGATATCATCTATTTCGATGATACCGAGGAGAATATCGAAGCTGCGAGAAGTCTCGGGATACGCTCAGTGCTCTATAGGAATATCGATGATTTTTCTCGAGAAATATCTACTATCTTTCCAGTCTAATCTATGAATCCAATTGACCTCTACATTTCCGATGCTCCTCCCGAACAACAAGAGCCGCTCTCGAAACTGAGAAACATCCTTCGAGAAACCCTTATCCCTCTCGGGTTCGAGGAATGTATCAGCTATAAGATGATCGGATATGTTGTACCATTTTCACTCTATCCGCAGGGGTATCACTGCGATACGAAACTCCCTCTCCCCTTCGTGAATATCGCGATTCGGAAAGCAGGGATACATCTCTATCATATGGGAGTAGGTGCTGATCCTGATATTCTCAAATGGTGGCAAGAGGAATATGCGAAGAGAAATAACGGAAAGCTGGATATGGGAGTAGGGTGTATACGATTCAAGAAATTCGAGAATATTCCCTATGAGCTTATCCGAGAACTTGCAGAAAAGATTTCTCCAAAGGAGTGGATCGCACTCTATGAGAAAAAATATCGAAATAACTAATGGCCATGAATCCCATTGACCTCTACCTCTCTAAAATTGAGAATTCTCTAGAACGTGAAGCCCTGGAGAACCTTCGTGCATTTCTTCACACTCTCCTTCCGAATGCCGAGGAGTGTATCTCGTATGGTATGCCTGCATTTCGTGTGAATGGCGAATGTGTGGCAGGTTTTGCGAAGTTCAAGAATCACCTCTCCTTCTTTCCCTTTTCTGGATCAGTTCTTGATTCATTTGAGGAAGAATTGCAGAAATATACATACACAAAATCAGGAATCCACTTCACACCCGAGAAACCTCTTTCAGAAGAGCTCCTAAGAAAAATCATAAAAATGAGACTCGAAGCCATCGAGTGCTAGTATTTTCACATTATTCATTATGGTAAAAAATATTCTCCTTGCTCTATTTTTCATCCTCATAGGGATAATCGCATTCTATGGATACAGATTTTATCGACTCATGAAACTATCAGAAGGTATCGTTGCCCGTACGGTCCCATACTCCCTCTCTGGAAGTACGGATAGCATCTCACTTCTCGTCCTCTGAGACAGCACTGCTGTATGAGTGGGCGCGGATACACCGGAAGAGAGTATAGCCGGCATGCTCGCGAAATATATCGGTGCGACTCGTGTCGAGAATCACTGAGTCTCATGAGCGGTCGTCTCTGATGTCCCTCCCCAAATCGCACTTATAGAACAAAAAGAATATGACTATATCCTCCTCCAGATCGGTGGAAATGATATGACGAGACTCCATGATCTCGATAGTGTCATAAAGACTATGAACAGCTTATCATATCTCTTCCGAAACATAAAAATCTCATCGTCATGAGTTGTGGAAATCTCGGTGGAGCGAAGATATTTCCGAGCATCATCGGTCGTCTCTATGAGAGAATATCGAGGTCCTACCATGCGAAATTCTCTGAGATCGTACGTCGTCATGGTGGAATCTATATCGAAATCTTCGATGAAAGAGAAGTCGATCCATTTATCAGAGAACCAGAGATGTATCTCGCAGCTGATCTCTTCCATCCATCCTCTGTAGGCTATGCCTATTGGTTCACGAAAGTAGAGAAGAGTCTCAAAAAATATGGAAGATAGTGGAACTGAAAATGCAGAGAAAAAGATAGACTCGATGGTCGGGGTGAGAAGCTCATTGATGCATCGAGATTCTATAGTGATGTCTCTTCGGTCGAGAGATGAGCTCTCCCGCTGGCTCGAAAAATCTCGGGATATCCAGTGGGACTATGCTCATATCTTGAAGCGAAAAGGCAAGCTCTAAGACTGAAGGAAGAAAGAAGGATTTTTTGTAATATTCTAGAAATATATATAATTCTCATATTATTTCTTATCTATCTTCTTATGGCACAACTCTACGTCAATCTGCCTGTCATGGATCTCGCGAAAGCGACCGCTTTCTACGAAGCACTCGGGTTCACGAAGAATATTGACTTCTCGAATGACGATGGCTCGGGGATGACATGGGATGACACACTCTGCGTCATGCTTCTCAGGCACGGTTTCTTCCAGAGCTTTCTCGGGACAAAGACTATCTCCGATGCGTATACAACTACCGAAGTACTCAATGCACTCGCATTTGATTCACGAGCAGAAGTCGATACATTCTTCGACAAAGCGATCGCTGCAGGAGGCAAGAAGACGATCGAGACGGCTGATCATGGATTCATGTATGGTCGAGACTTCGAGGATCTCGATGGACACATATGGGAACCATTCTGGATGGACATGAGCCAGATGCCGAAAGAATAAGTCGATCCAATACAGGGTAATGTTTTATTATTAATTTTTTCGATTATGAAAGCAACATATATAGATGCCTACGTCCTCGTGATACCGAAAAATAAAGTCGAAAAATATAAAAAGATGGCATCAGATGGATGTAATGCATGGATGAAATACTGAGCCCTCTCCTATAGAGAATGTATGGGCCATGATCTCTCACCGAATATGGGAGGGATGGAGTCTTATCCTTTTCCACAGCTCGTGAATCTGAAAGATGATGAAACAGTATGGTTTTCCTATATCGAATATGCTTCGAAAGAACATCGTGACGAAGTCAACAAAAAAGTCATGGCTCACTGGGAAGAGAAATGAAAAGAAGATCCAGAGTCTATGGCTGACTGTATGGATGTCATGGATATGAAACGATTTTCTACAGGAGGCTTTAGCATAGAAGTGAGTAGTGACTAAAAAAATCCATTCTATAGAAATATCACCGATGCTGATGGGATAGAACTCGTCATTGCGAGGAACGAAGCAATCCAGACACTAAAAAATATTTCAATATGCCAACTCCATCTGATATCATCGCCTATGAATCTGCGCTCACTCCATGAGACCGTGCTCTCTGTGAAACTCTCAGAAATGTGATAGAAAAAAGTCTTCCTGAAGCGACTTCAAAAGTCTGGCATGCTCATCCTGTCTGGTTCCTCGAATGAAATCCGATTGTCGGATACTCAAAAAGGAAAAATAATATCCAGCTCCTCTTCTGGAGTGGACAGTCATTCGATGAACCATGACTCGCGAAGTCGTGAACCTTCCAAGCTGCAGAGAAGCGATATACCGATATAAGTGAAATCAATACTGCAGAACTCTCTCGCTGGCTCTCGAAATCTCGAGAGATTCAGTGGGACTATGGCAATATCGTGAAGCGAAAAGGGGAAATCCAGAGGCTGAAATAGGAACTGCTCTCTAAAAAACTAGGTGATAGATTTTTTCAGTACAATCAGGAGTATATCTTATCCGATATACAATTGTTTGATAAAATAGATCAGTACAGAACATATCAGGGAAAATATGAGGTATCCTATCCAATATCCAGTGAGAAATGCCCCATTTTTATGGTTACCTGATTTCTGAGAGAAAGAAGGGTTTTTCTGTATATATCTATCGAAATATAGCGCATATTTTGTATTATATTGGGCATATGCTTCGAGGACTTGCCACTCTGGTTTTTCATGATTATTCCGTATTTGTGTGATCCAACCATATTCATCAAAATAGGCTTCCCAGAGGGTATAGCGTTTTAAGAAGTGGACGATGAGAACACACGTCATCCAGAGAGGGTGGATCAAGAAATGAATCGGCAAGAACACGAGTCACCACATCGAAATTCTATTCAATCAGAAGTTATACGATATCCGACCTTTTCCAGAGTCAGTTTTATAGAGAGTAATCGGTTTCCCTGTATCGAGATTGATATATGTCTTGAGAAAGAAACGAGAAAAATCATCCATATTTGATTCTCGCTCAAAAATACCAGGCTGACCTACTGGAGAGTGACAGGAATGACATATGTATGCTTCGACGGGATTTTCTATAAAACAATGCTGACATATGTATTTTTTCATGATTCTGTGTGTGATAGAGTTATATAGTATGAGGAAGTTACGGAAGGTAAAGTGTATTGCAAAAATTGAGATCACTTGCAAAGGCCGATGAATCTCATACAATCAATGTATTCTCATTGTATCAATATGCTCACAACTCTAAAAGAGAAGCTCAGGAAAGCATACCTCACCATTCGTGTGAAACTCTACAAACAAGATGATAGCACCCCCATAGCTGAGTGTTATCTCAGAAATCCACAATCAACTCAACTGGACCAGGAACAACTCTTCGGACTCTGCCTCTGACTCGTCATCGCAGAACCCCATTGAGCCTATTGGGATAGCCTAGACACTGGGAATACCTACTATGATGAGAAAATCATACTGTGGAAATGGTGGGAAATCCACGATACGAAAAGCGCAAAAGAAACAATCGAATGGCTGTTAGCGGGAGGTCATGCAGATCTGTTCAATAGACTTCTCGAAATGAATAGAGAACAAGGATGGGTTTATACTGAGGATCTCGATTTTTCTGACAGTGATTTCGATGATGATGTAGATGAGGAAGAGTTGAAGGTCTATTTTGAAAACTTATTCGAAGTCTTCGAACTCGAGAATGCTGGATATTTTTTCGATGACCTCGGAGAGAGATACGAAATATGAGCCGATGCTTGGGATCTCGGAAGGGCTATTTTCCTTTCGAGAGTATGCTACAGTCTTGGCTACCTTTGATCTGATGAGGCTTGGTGATATATAGAACAGATACAAATAATCGCTCGAGAACAGTTCACCAATTGGCGTGACTATGTCACCAGCTATCTCGTCGGCAGGGCTATGTGGTGAGGTGATAATGGCACATGGGAAAATGTATCCCTTCACGCGATAGATGCACTGGATCGAAGTGAAAGTCCACTCAGAAAAATCAGCTGGAAAAGCTGAGAACCTGAATAACATCATGCTCATTTCTTTGCCGATCGGGGAGAATTTCCTGATGGCGAATGATGTTCTCGAAATCATGTGACGTACGAATGAGAACGAAAACAGATCGAAAATCTCCATCACTGCGGAAAGTCATGAAGAAGCAATCAGATTATACCATGGACTCTCAGCAGGTGGGCAGGTGGAAATCCCTATTAGCGACAATCCTGGAGAACCTTCTTTTGCAATGTTTCGAGACAAGTATGGTATCGAATGGATGGTGGAATATAGTCCAAAATAAATCAATTGTTATTATCCTCACATAGATAAAAAACTAACTTTTAGAAATTTCCATGCTTTCGTCACTCGCTCAACGAATACAACAATCTCAAGAAAGAATTGCCCTCTTCCATACCTCTGCTCTCACGAGAGAGATACTAGAAGATGCTATATCTAGAAACAAAAGTATCGATATCGATATTGCTATCGATGAGTCTGGTCATCCATTTATCGGTCACTCACTCGAGTATTATCATATCAGCTGAGAAGAGCAGCCGATCACTATACCATTTCGAGAAGCGATAGAACTCCTTGAGAAATCAGATATACCCATTATCCTCGACTGCAAAGAGATCTGAGCATTACCATTTTTGATTCAGATTATCGAACGACTCTGAGCTCATCGAATACTCGTCCATATCTATGCGAGAGAATTCCGATTTTCACACTTTGAGTGAGCTGATCATGATTACCCATCAGAATGGATTGATATGAGAGAAGTCGCGAATCTCAAGAAAAAATACCCGAATATAACCACGACTGCTAGCTGTAAGTATCTTGATCCAGAACTTCTAAAAACTCGAGGAAAATATACTATCCTGAATTTTATCAGAGAAACATTGGTATCAAATAATGTAGATACTATTTGTCTCAACGTAACCGATAATACGATCGATAATGAGACTCTCAATTTTTTTCTCGAAGAAAATATCATTCCACATGTCACAGTTGATGCTATTGACGCATCAAAACTCACTAGCTGTTATCTCTGAGAGTCAGATTTTATCAATAGAGTTTCTGATTCAAGGACTCTCGGATATACTTAGATAAAAGCCACCTAATATGACTCTATGCAAAACACCAAAATTTTCAAAATGCCCTTCGCGAGAGTCTACCCACTCTATATCACGAAAGTGGAGCGGAAGTGACGGACGAAATCTGAAGTCGACACGGTCATTATGTGGCTCACGGGATATGATGAAGCATGACTTCAGAAGGTGCTCGAAGACAAAACTGATTTCGAGACCTTCTTCCAACAAGCTCCGATGATGCACCCGAATCGGACACTCATCACGGGGAGCATCTGTGGTTACAAGATACAAGATATCGAAGATCCTCTCATGAAGAATATCCGTTATCTCGATAAGCTCGTGGATGAGATCGCGAAGGGAAAAGAGATGGAAATGATACTCCGTATACCGTGAAAATAGGTGATTTTCCTTGCTTTTTCACGGTAAAATGATATTATAACGTGAAAATAATCACTTTTTCACTCATTTTCACGTTATGTCACTCCTCACTGAACAAAAGATATACCTCGAACTCCTTCAGAAAGAGTATCAGAGAGAGAAAAAATGAAGGGAATCGCTCCTCGAGATGATCGATACGGTCGAACTCTCGGAAAGCGTCTATAACTCGAATGCGATCGAGAACTCGACCCTCACACTCTCCGATACTGAGAAGATCCTCCTCGATATGAAGACATCGAAAAATCTCCATATCAGAGAAGTCTACGAGGCTCGCAATCTCTCGAAAGTGATCGAGTACGTGAGGAGCAAATCAAAATATGAAGAACTCTCTCTCGATGTCATCCTCCTCATGCACCAGATGCTCCTCATAGGGATAAACGATGAATTTGCTGGCAGACTCCGAAAGCCCTGAGAATACGTCCGTGTCGGATCTCATATCGCACCTCCTCCAGAGCAGGTGGAGAAGCTCCTCGAAGCAGCTCTCATAGACTACAAAGTCGCAGGCGATATCTCTCCGCTCGAGAAAATCAGTCAGTTCCATCTCGCTTTCGAACACACGCATCCATTTTGCGATGGGAATGGTCGTATCGGTCGAGTAATAGTGAACTTCCAGCTCCTCTCGCTCGGTCTCCCGATGGTCATCATCAGGTTTCGTGATCGTCCAACCTACTATACGTCTTTCCGAGAATACGATGAGAAACGAAATACTAAAACCTTCGATACTCTCCTCTACCTCTCACTCACAGAATCCCTCCATAAGCGACTCGCCTACCTCGCAGGAAAGAAGATCATCACCCTCTCAGACTACGCACGCTGAGTAGGTGAAAGTGGATCTGCTCTCTCGAATAAAGCAAAACGTCAGACCATCCGCGCCTTCCGAGAAAAGTGAGTGTGGAAAATCGGGGTGTAATCGATAGAATAGATGAGATCGCGAAGGGAAGGAGATGGGGAAGGTGTTGAGAGACTAAAGAGTTCCCTGTTCCGTCATTGCGAGGCACGAAGCAATCCAGCCATATTATAAGATTCAATTATGAAAAAACAACAATATCCTGATGATAATTCTGAGTGACTCAACAGCCTCTTTATTTTATGATGAATAATTTTATCAGTCTGGATTATTTCTTGAGTGTTAATATTTCAATTTTTAGATTCTTGGGGCAATAGAGGAACATTTTGAGATATGTTCTGAGCTGTTAATTCCCTCTTTTCATGACTTGCCCTAGCGTGAATCATATATACTATTTTCTTACAAAGAAAAGAGTTATCACTTCAACGCAAAGAATTGGAACTCAATAGAAAAGAACTCTCAAGATCAGCAAAAGCACAAGAGAATTCAGAAAAAGAATTACGAAGGCAAGCTGATAATCTGAAAGCAACGGCAAGACTCAATGCTTTAAGCACCTTGATGAATTACTACAGCGAAAGAGCTATAAAATACTCAAGCTATTCTGATATGAGAAATGATGCGGAAAAAAGATATGAAGAATCTAAAATCCCCCCAAAATCCTACAAGAATTATCTCGATTTTTCCCTTGACAGAGCCAAGTATTGCATAATGAGAGTGTTAGTTATTAACACTCTTTTTTATGAAAATCGACATACTTAAACACACCATTGTCAATGTCT
>JANPGO010000041.1:0-6773 GCA_031423995.1 Candidatus Altimarinota bacterium
AAGAGAAGGTCAAGTCAGGACGTAAGACTATTATTCAGGTGATTATCGGTATCGTAGTCATGTGGCTTGCATATGCAATTGTCACTTGGGTTATACAGGCACTTGCAGGATAATTCTTCGGTCAGTTCCAAAATCTCCCCATTGGGGAGATTTTTTCTTGTCTTTTCCTGCCCTTTTGCTATAGTAGGAGTGGTTTGAATTATGAATTTCGAAAATTCACAATTCACAATTCACAATTCACAATTCACACTATGGCATACGATCATATCTCACTCGAACAGAAGTGGCAGAAATTCTGGGAAGAACATCGAACTTTCAAAACGGAGAATCCGTCTTCAGTTTTGTCATCCTGAACGAATGTGAAGGATCTCTTTCAAAATCATGTTTGAGAAAGAAATTCTGAAAATCTCTTGAGCGAATGAAAAAGCGATCCCTCCGTTTCACTGCGGGATGACAAAAATAATGCTTCTTTTTCTGAAAGACCCAAGAAATATATCCTCGATATGTTCCCGTATCCATCTGGAGCAGGGCTCCATGTCGGACATCCGAAGGGATATACAGCGACGGATATCGTCTCTCGCTACTATCATGCGAAGGGATACAATGTCCTCCATCCGATGGGATTCGATGCATTCGGACTTCCCGCTGAGAACTATGCGGTCAAGACAGGGACACATCCTCGGATCACGACCGAGGCGAATATCGCGACCTTCACCAGCCAGATGAAGGCACTGGGATTTTCCTATGATTGGGATCGGATGGTCGATACGACCGATCCTGAGTATTATCGATGGACACAGTGGATATTTCTCGAGCTCTTCAAGCGCGGTCTCGCCTATGAAGCAGAGATGCCGGTGAACTGGTGTCCAGCACTGAAGGCCGTCCTCGCCAATGAAGAAGTGGTCGATGGAAAGAGTGAGATCGGTGGTCATCCAGTCGAGAAGAAGCTCCTTCGTCAGTGGGTACTGAAGATCACAGAGTATGCCGATAGACTCATCGAAGATCTGGATGGGCTCGATTGGCCTGAGGGAATCAAGGAGATGCAGCGTAACTGGATCGGGAAGAGTGAGGGATGTGAGTTCAGGCTGATGAAATCAGTAGGAAGAAAGATTATTTCACAATTATTATTGGATTGCCAAACGGAATCTGTAAAGAGTAAGAATCATTTACTTCGCTCGGAAGTAGTACAGGCAAAACTCTATGCATGTAATGATGAATTTCTGACGATGGATTTTTATTCTGAGATTGTTCCTCTGATAGCATTGCTTGGTGATGAATTTGATTATGAGCAAGAATTGCACAACTTACTAAGAAAATATAATCTTGAGCGAATACGTCGTCCTATTGCTCTTCTCCTTCATGGATGGGATAATGTTGAAAATCATACTGATTGGCACTGGATGTCTTCGACCAAGACCGAACTTGAAAAAATCGGGTACGAGGTCATCATGGAACAACTTCCAGGGAATAATGCTCCTGATCTCGAAAAACAGCTCGCATTTCTCGAACAATTCAAGGACCGACTCGATGAACGTTCTGTTATCATCGGTCACTCGATGGGAGGATTTCTCGGTATGCATTTCGTCGCATGACTCGGGAAGAAGATTGATAAGCTTATTTGTGTGGCACCGATTTTTAATTGACTTATCGATTATGTGGACTGGAGTAGCTGGACAGGATGGGAAGTAGGATCTACTAGTATGAGAAAGAACTATGATGCAGAAAAGATCAAAAATAATACGAATTCTTGGAAAGTCTTCCTCTCTGAGAATGATCCGTATATTCTCTATGAGAAGGCAAAGGAACATTTTGATCTTATCAGTGTCGATCAGGAAATATTTCATGATGCTGGTCATTTTTGTTCTCGAGATGGATATGCAACATTTCCTACATTGCTTGATTCACTCGACCATATCCGTGTCTATACGACTCGAGTGGATACTGTCTATAGCATGGCATTCGCGGTTGTCGCTCCAGATCATCCGAAAGTTCAGGACTTTATCTCTCCAGAACAGCGGGAAGTGTGTGAGGATTATATCAAGAATACCAAGGCAAAAACTGATCTCGATCGAACCAACGACGGAAAAGAAAAAACAGGCGTATTCTCAGGCTCCTCTGTGATCAATCCATACAATGGTGAGTCTGTTCCGCTCTGGATCGGAGACTTCGTTCTCTGAACCTATGGTACGGGTGCCGTATTCGGAGATGCGCATGATGAGCGAGATTTCGAATTCGCGAATAAGTACGGGATCGATCTGAAGGTTTCTATTCTCCCGACATCTGGAAAACCAGAAGAGATAGAGGCAGTGAAAAATCTCAAAACTTGTTTTACCGATGATGGTATCCTCGTGAATTCATGAGAATATGACTGACTCACTTCAGCTGAGGCTCGCCGAGTGCTTGCTGAAAAAGCCGAAACAGAATGATTCGGTCACAAGAAAGTGAATTACAAGCTCCGAGATTGGCTCTTTTCCCGTCAGCGATACTGGGGAGAACCGATCCCACTCATCCATATTTCAAAAGATGATTATACGAAATTACCGAGAGTAAAGAATCTCGAGGATGCGAAGGGGGGTGAAGCTTCTATTTTGGTTTCGTCATCCTGAGTGGAACAAAGTGAAATGAAGGATCCAGGTTCCTGGATTCTTCGCGATGCTCAGAATGACGGAGCAGATTGATCCACAAGGGGCATACTAGCTACCTTGCAGACTCGGAATGACAAAACAAAAGAATATCTCGTCATAGACGGAAAGATTTTTTCTGAAATCTACGAATGACTCACGGGGAAACTCGTGATTGATTCATCTCTCCCACTCCTGCTCCCAGAAGTTGAGAAATACGAGCCATCAGGTGATGGACAATCACCACTCGCGACGGTGCCGAGCTTTGTGAATATCGAGCTTGCGAGCAATCTCATCGGACGTCGTGAAACCAATACTATGCCTCAGTGGGGCGGGAGTTGTTGGTACTATCTGCGATACATGGATGCGAAAAATCACCAAGCGCTAGCGAGTCACGATGCAATGGATTATTGGCAAAATGTCGATGAGTATGTTGGTGGAGCTGAGCATGCAGTCCTCCACCTTCTCTATGCGCGATTCTGGCACAAGGTTCTCTATGATATCGGAGTAGTTCCGACCACCGAACCATTTCAGAAGCTCACGAATGTCGGGATGATCCTCGCCTATGCCTATGAGCGAGCTGATGGCGGACTCGTCGCAGTCGATCTCGTAGAGGAGATACCTCACCCTAAATCTCTCCCAGGTGGAGAGGGAATGAAAATATGGGTCGAAAAATCAACTGGACTCCCTGTGAAGCAGGTTGTTGCCAAAATGTCGAAATCTCTCAAGAATGTCGTGAACCCGACTGATATTGTCCGAGAATATGGTGCTGATACCCTCAGGCTCTATGAGATGAGTATGTGAGCCTTCACCGATACCGCACCATGGAATACTGAGGCGATCATCGGAGTGAGACGCTTTCTCGATAAGGCGTATTCCATCTTTACCTCATCCCAACCTTCTCCTAAAGGAGAAGGAGCTTCGGAAAATAGATCTCCCCTCTCTGAAGGAGAGGGGAATAAGGGGTGAGGTGATGATATGAAATCCATGAAGCTTCTCCATAAGACGATCAAGAAGGTCGGGGAAGATATCGTCGAATACAAGTTCAATACGGCGATCTCCGCCCTCATGATCCTCCTGAATGAAGGAATCCCGACTGATCCAGAGTTCGCTCTCGAGTGGAAAGAGAGATTCACCATTCTTCTCCATCCATTTGCTCCGCATATGGCGGAAGAACTTTTTAGCCTCCTTTTGAAAGGAGGTGCCGAGGAACGAGGCGGAGGATTTTTAGAAACACGGGAAATCCTCAGTCCTTCGGACAGCTCCTTCCAGAAGGAGCCATCAAGTATCTACTTCGCGAACTGGCCCGACTATGATGACTTCATGCTCGTCGATGATGAGGTGACGATCGCCGTGCAGGTGAATGGTAAACTCCGAGGAACACTCACGTGTCTGAATGGCGTCATGCAGGATGAGGTATCATCGCTCGCACATGAGGATCCGAATATCTACAAGTGGATCGAGTGAAAGATGCTTGTGAAGGAAATATTTATCCCGAATAAGATGCTCTCGATCGTGGTGAAGGACTAGCTTTTCTCAAATCTTATTCTTACGAGAGTTCTATATTTGAGCAAATTTTATTGACTTAATGCGAAATAATTATATAAACAAAAATATAATTCCGTATATGTCCTATTCTCATATCAGTTCGTCAACTTCACGTCCGAGAGATCTTTCTCGTACAGTCGGTATTCCACTTGATGCTCATGTTGTGTTGCCTTCGGGAATCAGAGATTCTGAGTATACATCGTATGGTGCATTGATTGATAGGTTTGTTCCCTCACATTGAAGAATGGAGAACTCCAACAGTGATGTCTTCAGACATTTGGACATCCCTCGAAGGCAGTATTTTCCAGGTGAAGGATGACTCCTTGTGCGAACTTGAAGTGATCCGAGAAAACTCGTTTCGACGAATCCGAATATCCCAGTTGCTTCCTCATTGCGATGACTCTGTATCGAGTACACGAGTGTAATAAAGACCAGAACTGATTCATTCACTGCTGAGGCATACAAGGTTGCTCACTTTGCCCGCATGATCCTGACTCAGCTTTCAGATAGAAAAAAAAGAACTTTTCTCATGTCAGAAAAGAAAAATGCACTGAGTCTCCTCGGACGGATAGAGAAAGCTCATAATACGTGAGTAGTCCCAGAAGGTTTCGAAGACGAGTGTCGGGATTTTTATAGTAGGATTATGGCAGATGTAGGAGAGTCTCTCCTAGATGATGTCGTGATCGCTTCGCTCTCATGGGAGAGGAGGGGAGGCGAGAGAAAAGGCGATGGTACAACAGATTTCCCCTACAATGAATATCCATTCTCTTGTCGTTGCTGGGTATTGGGAATAGCCTTCTCACTCCTTCGATAAAAGTGGGTTCTTCACAATAAAAGAGCACTATTTTCACCAGGTAGGGCTCTTTTTCTGACTATTCCCTCGATCAAAGAATTAGAATTAAGCGAAACCTCGAATAAATGTTTTGACAAGTGTTAGAGATTCCCTATATTGAGAAAATCTTCCCACAAAGAAACAAGCACAAAAAAAATCGGAATATACCGATCATGCTTGTTTCTCTCAAGAAGCAAAATAATCGGCTAGCAATAGCTTCACGTCAACTTCCCCCAACAAATTACTGGAGAAAGAACCGAGTCATCGGTGCTGAAAACAACAGCAAAAAGACAAAGAACCCTGGTTTGCCCCAGATTTCTGCAACTGACTGCTCTCAGTGGTGCTAATTCGGTCTATCTGATGAGCAAAACCCCCCAAGTGCTTCACAGCACTACAGAGGCATCTTTTGCCTCAAAATTGACTCGGCAAAGAGTCAGAATAATACCACCTTGAATGATGGTCGCGTTGCAAGACAAAGAAACTTGATGCGCTGCAGGGCAAAGAAATACTGGGGTTGTCGCCCTTAAGGCCGGTCGGCTTGATACCCGACTGACACGTTTCTAGTTTTCCCAAGGAGTCAGACATGAATCAACGCACTTGCGGTCGGCATCACCATGCCACCGCCTTGGTCACCTTGGTTGCCATTGCCTCGGCCACCAGTCTCGTCGACCGCACCAAGCTGCTGAAGTCCACTGATCCCCAAGCGCCGCAAGGTGAAGGCGAGGTGGCCGTCGGGCGCATCGTGCTGGTGTTCGTCGGTGGAAGCGACCTGGTGGCCAACCTGCTCAGCGCCACGGACTTCCGGACCTCCCAGCTGTTCGGCATCACCGAGCCCAATACCGTCACCAACGATGGCAAGGACGAGATCCCCGTTGGCACGTTCTTCGGCAACGACGACATCGAAGCCGCCGTGCGCCAGTTCTTCAAGACCGAAGGTCCTGTGTTCATGAGCTTCGACCAGGTGCTCGCCCAGTTGCAGGCTGTGACCGACGACCCGTTGGCCGGTTTCGACCAGAAGCTGCTGGCGGTGCTGCGGGCCGAGGGCGTGTTGATCATGGACGCGGTGGACGGCGACGGTGCAGTGCTCGATGCCAACGACGTGCTGGTCGACGACCTGGTGCTGAAGAACGGCAACAACGTGCTGACGGCGAAGAACATCGGCGACATGGCCTGGGCCAACTTCCGTGCCAATATGGTCGGCGGCAAGATGAATCAGCTGGCCGGCTACAACGACGCGACGCTGGGCGGCCTGGGCGTGATCGACGACGACACCGGTGCACCTTCCGTGGGTCCGCTGGCCGCGACGCATGGCCACCTGGACGTGCGTGAAGATCAGGCGGCCCTCGCCTGATGCACAAGTGCAGGCAGTTGGCTCCCTCCATTGGGGGTGAGCCGATTGTGATCCTACGGGGTCGGAATCGGGTTCCTCCTGATTCTCTGCTGGGGACGAGGCGGCGCAATCTCCACTGCCCACTTCGTCCATCTTCTCATACCACTACAAAATTAGGTAAAAAAATCTGGAGACTGATGACGAAACTAGGGAAACACCGAAAAATATACTGTAAGAGAGAGATTCACACGAATCTCTCTCTTACAGTATATTTACTGACCCAAGAGTATTAATAAATGGAGAATACGAGGGGATATTCGTATCTCATTTCTCTATTTTTATGCCTATTACCTCTGTTTATGAGGAATTGAGGCACATTCAGGCACACTTCTCCTATGAAGATAGGGGTGGATTGGAAAACAATAACTTCTTTTTGAGAATA
>JANPGO010000042.1:0-1969 GCA_031423995.1 Candidatus Altimarinota bacterium
GTAATAGGCATAAAAATAGAGAAATGAGATACGAATATCCCCTCGTATTCTCCATTTATTAATACTCTTGGGTCAGTAAATATACTGTAAGAGAGAGATTCACACGAATCTCTCTCTTACAGTATATTTTTCGGTGTTTCCTTAATATGTAATATCCTTCCTTATCTTCTGGAATAACACTTTGCATCTGGTCTGGAGTGACTCATTTCTCCCTTAATACTCGAAGTACGATTCATACATCTTCATCACTGAATTGATTTTCATTGCTAAAAGCTATTTTTGTAAGTTCATGCATTGAAACTTTATCGAAAACTCAGATATTTCGAATAGTCATATACAAGAGTCCTCGTTTCTTCATTTCTCAAATAAGTGAATTTTGTCACTGCTTATCAAGTGTTCAAATATCTCGTGCAAAAATATCAAAAGATCATCAATGAGAGAGGGATTGAACCAGTCGAGTTATAATACTGTTATCAGTGATTACAGTATTTAGATTTACTGAGGATGCTGGTGGTACCACTGAAAGAGCTGATACTGGCGACAATATAGGCGGAACAGCAATTGAAGTTACTGAACTTGCTCCTGATAATCAAGACTTATCCTTATGCTCAACAATTCAATTCACTTTTATGGCAAATCATACAGCAAGGATAGCTACGATAGTTTTAGCTGGATGTTGGTTTACGTATTGTCTTATTTTTAACATTTTCTCTTTTTTAGAGAAGATACCATAATTCTTTATTTGAAGCAATTTTCTTGATCGATTTCTAAGTCATCATACTAAGTGGATCATAGAGCGCTTGTCGTTCCTCTATTTCGATCTGCCGGACCTGCAGGACTTTCTGCTGTCGTCGCTCGGCATCATACTGCAGAGCGGCCATCATATCCGCTTGTTTCTGTTTGGATTCTTCAAGGATGTGCTCTTCTTCTTCCTGATGCCGGAGGTAGACATCATCGATCTCATGGACGATCCGCTCGAAGGTCTGATGCACGAGTTCCTGTCGTTCTGTCTCTATATGGATCTTCACAGCGAGGAGTTTCTCGAGGTATTTGCTCCAGTGATCGAGGATATCGAGCTGTCGTTCGGCACGGAGAGCTGAGAATATCGTATAGATATTGTGCCTTTCCTCATCAGAAAAAGGCGACGAGTTCAGGAAGGTGATGAACTTGAAGTTGGATGGATGAAGATTTCACTGCTGTGCATCCATAGAAGACTAGGTAATATTGTCGTGTCCTGACAAAGTAGCCACAACTTGCTCTTGTTCTTTCAGAGCAATTATACCTTCACCTCATCTGAGTTGCTCGAGTTGATTCGATGCAAAAGCCTGAATAGCTTGGAGTTTCTCGGCTGGAAGCTTTTGGAGTTTGGCAAAGGTTCCTTCTGGAATAGTCTTTCCAAACTTCTCGAATACAGCTCAAATTCATTTGAGCAAACCAATCTTTGTTGTCTCTAGACTTCAAAGTATATTTCTTTCTCCTGATAGCTTTTCAGACATACGATACAATAAGTGATAATACTCATATCCTATCACTTTTGATACATCGATGCAAATTCCTAACTCTTTCTCTATTTTTTGACGATTTTGGCGATGAAAAATCCTTCTGTCTCATCACTTGGGAGTATGCGCACGGTCTTCGTCATATCTTCGGGGTAATTCTCACCATTCCACTTCGAGAGCCCAGTTGTCCACCACGGACTCCCAGACAGTCCGAGCATGATCGATTGGAGTTTGAGATCCTTATGTTCTGCGAGTACACGAGCGATGACTCCCTCATTCTCCTCAGGAGCGAGGGTACAGGTCGAGTAGACGAGTATTCCTCCTGACGCGAGGGATGCGACTGCGAGGGTGAGGAGCTCATGCTGGAGTGCTGATTTCGCCTCGATATTCTCGATCGACCAGAATCCATAGGATTTCTCATTGGAGATAAGGATGCGACCCTCTGCACTACAGGGAGCATCGAGAAGTAT
>JANPGO010000043.1:0-1723 GCA_031423995.1 Candidatus Altimarinota bacterium
CAGGTCGAGATGGTTCGCCGTGCCCTCATCCCTGGAACTGTCGAAGCGATCGATATCGACGATGAGAATACGATCATCCGCGCAACCGTGAAGGATGAAGAGAAGGCGAAAGTCCTCGGGCGTGGTGGAACCAATATCAACATCGCAGGTGATCTCCTCGGCTACCGTATCTCCCTCACGACGATCGAAGGTGCACCAGTCGATCCAGCGAAGGAAGGAGAAGATGCATAGTATTTCATTCAAAGCTTATCCTTTTGTCATTCTCGGTTACGAGAATCTCTCTCAGAAAAAATCCCTCTTCACATTATTTGGAAGGGGGATTTTAATTTTAAGTATTTTGAGGACGAGATCTTCCTATAAAAAATGCCTCCTGTCATGGTCTCATTGCAGGTACTGCTTTTGGTTGAACCAGAATAGTTCCAGCATCCATATGTACATCTTGACCATGATCACGAGCTACGAGTGTTCTCTCAGTGAATTGCATAAAATTCGTTGGTTCAATTATCCATGTGAACTGAACATCTTTGGAATTACTTCAGAGATACACATCAACCATATCTATGAGCACTGTCTCATCTCACCCAATACGGTCAACTCGAGTATCACTATCCATGCCCAGAACTGCTAGGGCATTCGCAAGGAATTTTCTGGTATTCAAACTTGCATCTGGACTAAGATGGTTCCCTGCTTCAAATGTCAATCCCGTAACTCACTTTTGCATGTTAGCATAGTCAGCAAGTCATGGTCTCAGTGGTCTCGTAATTCACTTTTTCTTTAGAACTTCAGCAAGTTTTGCCCAACCAATAACAATATGAGAGACTCATAACTGTTGAGCGAATGCAATTTTCGCTGGATCATCAGGGCAATAAAGAAATGGTACTAGTGACTGTCAACTGAGGGAATGAAGATCGAGCAGATGGGTGACTCATTGAGAAATAATTCATTTTAGAAACATTGCTCTTTTTTGTTCCGAAGTACCCATCATATTAGGATCGATAGTTCGATCAACAAAATCACCGAATAAGCGATTCAAATCTCTGCCATCAATATCTCTCGCTCTTTCCTTAACAGCATCTGGATTTCCATGGGGAACTACGAATAATTTTCATTTTGGTAAGACTGAAACTTCATTCGAAGAAATTAAAATATCATTAACAGCTTCTATTGGTCATGTTTCATTACCATGCACGCCACTGACCACAAGAACCGCGGGTCACTTATTTCAAGAGTCAAATACATGAACATCTCCGTTTCCATCAGAATACCTTGGGTCGCTTACTCTTTGAGAATGCATAAAAAAACTATAAATGCTAAAATTTCAGTTTAATATACTATACGATGTATTTCTGTCAATGTTTTTTTCACTAATTTATGTTTTTATAATCTCCCTCTTCACCCTCTCCCCCACTTCCTCCCCCCTCTCCCCGATCATTCCCACATGCCGCATGATCTCAGCAGAGAGGAGCATCCCTTCAGCCGTCGAAGCATCGATCCCATGTGATTGGAGATAGAAGAGTGCCTCACCTGAGATACGGTGCGTACGATTACTGTGTCCTCACTCGATACTATCAGTTTCGATCTCGAGGACAGGACGACCACGTACTGAGATATCTGTCCCGAGGAGGATGTTCGTCTGATCGACACGGAGGTGGATCCTCTCAGACCCCTTCTCGACTCGACCGATGCCATCGACAGAGATACGCACATGATCTCTGAGGAGCGA